>DAOWNS010000079.1 GCA_030642465.1 Candidatus Thorarchaeota archaeon
GGAAGGTCGAAAACGCATAAAAGGCTAGCAGAAGAATGAACCCTACTGAAGGAGTGACATTTATTGTCATCAGCGGGAACGAAGAAGAACACGAAACTATGGCGCATATGGTCCATGTTTCTTAAGGAAATCAGGCTCATACGGAATGATCGGTATGCCCTGCTTCTCATCTTCGTGCTTCCCGCAATGATCATGGGCACGATGTGGCTAGCGCTTGAACAGAGAAACTTAGCTCCTCCTGCTAACTCCGAAGGCAAGAACGATGATGCCTTGATAATCGGTCTCGTGGACGATGATCCCACCCACACTTATCCAGACCAAGACCTCTCGGAAAACTTCACGTGGTATCTGCAGAATAGTCCTGACTTCATTATCATATTGTATGACACGGAAGAGGAGGCCCTATTGGCGCTCTATCGGGACACAGTAGACGCCTATGCAGTCATTCCTTACGGCTTCGAGGGCAATATTACCAACAATATTCCATCGTTTGTTGAGGTTCATATAAGCAGCACAGACTTTGATAGTCAAATGGCAGTGTTCTCCGCGTTTAATGATGTAGTTGTCCAGTTCCGGAATGATCATGGCTGGATTAGCCACGAAGTGCGCATGAATCAGGTCAGAGAGTGGGAGCCAACAGGCAACTACTTTGCAGCGACCTTTGGAGTATTCCTCCTAGTTTTCAGCATCTTTATCGCAACATCAGCTACTGCGGCGCAGGCGATTGTTGGCGATGTTCCACTTAGCAGAATGCTCCTAACACCAGCCACAAAGATGGAAGCAATCATCGCAAAAGTCATTGGCTACTTCGTCGTCGGCATGATTCAAGCTCAATTCATATTGGTGCTTTGGATGGGGCTTTTCGGGATTGTCCCCAACACAGATTATCTCACACTGAACATTGTACTCGCGTTGATGTCATTCTCAGGTTCATCGCTAGGCGTCTTCATATCCACGATTGTTACAACGCGACTTCAAGCGAATCAATCATTCCTATTTCTGCTATTCAGCTCGTTCATCGTGGGCACGGGCTTCATGGAAGTGGGGGTTATCGATGAATACTGGCCTTTGAACCTAGGCCGAGTAATGATATTCGATACTGCATTCAAGGGCGTTAGCATTATGACCTTCAGCACCGAAATTGTAAGGATTCTTGCAGTTTCAATAGGAATGATGATCTTTGCTTGGATGGTCTTTTCGAAGCGTAAGTCGCTCGCTTGATACTCACGGAATCACTCTAATTCCACTCAGCTATGGATAATATCCTTAAGCCAATCGAGCTATCAATGCTTCAATCCATTTGGAGGCAATAAAATGACAGTTGTTAAAATAATCGAGTTGCTCGGAGAGAGCGAAAAGAGCTGGGAAGACGCAGCGAAGAGTGCTTTGGATCAAGCTGCCAAGACTCTGCGCGGTATCGTGGGTTTGGATGTTGTTCATTTCACATGCAAGGTCGTGGACAATAAGATTGTGAAATACAGAGCGAATGTCAAGTGCGCATTCAAGTATGAGAACTAGGATTCCGCAGATACTGAACAAGTAGCTTTCCAATAGCGGCACGTTCAAAATCCACGGGAGTAGGACTAGCTTGCCTAGTCTTCTCCATTTTTATTTTCCCAAATTGTCCCACTACATGAGCTGCTATCAGAATCCCATGCTGGTTAGGATCACAACTGCAGCGTTGTTAAAGCCATGAGCAACTGTGGGAGCGAGGATTGAGTATTTCCTTTTCTGTGCAAGGTATCCTAAGAAAACGCCCAGCATGAATCTAACGGGAAGCCCAATGAGGTCTAGATGAACTGCTGCGAAGATGAAGGACGTTATGACCAATGCCCAAAATCGATAGTTCTTGTTCTTTGGTCTAAAGTATATCTCCATCCTGCGTTGAAGGAACCCTCTGAATATTAGCTCCTCAGTGAATCCAATGACCACAAACATCACGCCAATCCAGGCCAGCAATTCTATTGGGTCTGACGCGAGAAACATGTTGCCGGCACCATCGTCAGGGATTCCAAATGTTGTATTGATTACGTATGTGACGATGAAGTTCAGTGCAAACATAACAATGCCAACGAGAAGCCCCCACAACACGTCAATAACTGGGGACTCTGACTTAATCCCTATATCTGCTAGGGGCATACCTCTTCTCCTTACATCGAAAAGAGGCGGGCCGATGAAACCTATCGATGCGATACTTAGTATCAAGAAAGCCCAGGGAGCGAAGTCAATCGCCAAGGTGACGTAGTTAATTGTGATAAGCCCTACTGCAACTAAGAAGATTGTCAGTACGAACGTGATTGCCATCACTAGACCGAAACCTGCCCCTGTAAGAAGCAGAACCCGAAAGAGCCTATTCCCATCTACCTCTCGTTCAACTAGGGCCCCAGGTACGAACAAATCAATACCTTGGTACTCATCCATCTCGTAGATATCGGGATCCGTGATAGCCAAGCGTATGACCTCTCAAGTGGCTGCTTTCGAGCAGGGATAAATATTCGGATGTGAGTCATCTGTGACTTGCCGGACTGTTGCAGTTTAGAGAAGCGGCGCAATCTTTTCACTTGCTGTTCTAGCGGCATACACCAAAAGCCCGGTCTTTACATTCTTCGAAGCAGCAAGTACTAGAATGGCTTTCTCACCTGCGCTCCTCATGATGATCAAACCCTTCTCATTGGTCATCAGCACTTCTTCTAAGGTCCCTTGTTCCATCCTCTCAGCCGCTAAGTCTGCAACTCCCAGAATCGATGCCGCCATAGCCGCAATCTCGGCTTCCTCCAAGCTAGCCGGCAGTGCCGATGCGATGGGTAAACCCTCTTTCGATAGGAGTATCGCTGCCTTGATTCCTGCAGCGGTCGTTGTGGCCTCTTCCATAATCTCCTTGATTTTTCCTTGAATCTGTTCGAAGTCCATATCGAACATGGTGGCCACGCTCACATCCCTAAATCTAAGTATGAAATCACCGTATTTATGGGCCATTAATAAATCTATCACGGGGAGCATCCTCGGATGGATTCAGAGGAATCTTTACCCGCGGATTGTAGTTCCAGAACTTTCAATGCAAGTTCGAACGGATCATTATGCGATCGCAGAACTCAACATATCCCTCAGCGCCTGCACAAGTTCATTCCGCTCGGGATATGTGCACGCAAGTTCACTGTTCTATTGGCCCTGCAGGATATAGAAACATGCAAATGAAAACAACGTGTATCACAAATGTGGGGCAAGATGAACCAAGTACACAGAATCGAACCACTCGATTCCCCCGGGGATACGTCCTCTTGGAAGAGGGGGGCGCGCGTGCTGGGTGTTGCTGAGAGCTTCAAGAAGACCGACAAGAAGGGGGTGGTTGCAGGGATTGTGATGCGTGGCGACATCAGAATCGATGGAACTGGAGTATGCCGTCCAACCGTTGGCGGGACCGACTCGACTGACGAGCTCATCTCGATGTATCATCGCCTTCGCCGGAGCGACATACGTGCCTGGATGCTGGGCGGCAGCGCCATATCATGGTTCAACATCATAGACCTCGTTTCATTACATGAGAACACAGGTGTGCCCATTGCCTGTGTGACCTACCACTCATCAGAAGGCATTGAGAAATACATCCGTGAATACTTTCCGTCTGACTGGAGGGAGCGCCTTGCCGTGTTGGAGCGAGCTGGAGAGCGGACTCTTGTCCCGTTGAAAAGCGGCTATTCGATTTTTATCAATAGTATCGGAATGAGCTTGGAAAAGGCTCACCGACTTGTGGACCTCTTCACACTGGATGGGCGAGTACCAGAGCCCATTCGAGTTGCTCGGCTTCTCGCGGCTACCTTGCGACAGGATTTGTATAGTGAGGATCCTAAAGACACAGCTGAGTTTCAGCTGCTACCTGACTAGGCATCCAGTCAGGATTCATGACTAGTCACCAAGTAGACGGATGAAAAAAGGAGTTGAGGGGGCATATGCCCCCAAATTGAAACCTATGAGAATTCTATGGAAAAGTGATTGTTCCATTGATTATGGCAGCTTGATAATCCTTGGTGGTGTTTACCCACTCTCCCATAATGTACGTGTTGCTGAACTCAAAATCCGTGACGTTAACATACGCCGTTTCTAGACCGTAGTGTGAGGTGTCTAAACCGTAATGGAAGTGGGTTCCTCCTGCAAACTCATCCCACAGGGTCATATTGATGAAATCGTAGATTACGAAGTCGCTTCTCGACAGGATGCTTGTGGCTATCCAGGATCGACCAAAGGCGATTTCTGGATTGGGTAGTCCGAGGTAGTCCAGATTCATGTCTGCCGCAATCACGAGCGGCATCCTGTCCTCGTAGAACAGGGTGTTGTTGGCGGCTTCCATCCCAAGGCGTACGCCTCGCATGCTGGCTCTTACAGGAGTGAAGAGTATGCTTGCATCGTATGCAAGAAACGCACTGGTGACAAGGATATTTGCCGTCACACTGTCATTGGAGCTATGGATAGTCCAGGTACCGATGAGTGAAACGTTAAGATCAAACGTCGAATTGGCAACATCCACACCCATGAGGAAACCATCGACCATAGCGTCTATATGAGGGTCGTCGTCGAATGCTTGAACTATCCCAATGTTCTTCCTATCTTCATCTTCAGCGGCGAGAAACGCAGCCAGAACGCCTCCGAGAAAGGCTGCCTCTTCAATAGCGAATGTCGCTGATACTATGTTGTCAGCATCAGATTGACCGCCTACGAGAGCAAACCTCTGGTTCGGAAAATCATCAGCCACATCTTCCAGTGTAGAAACCAATCCTCCGCCTAGAACTATGATGAGTTCATAACGCCCCGTTGTGGCATATCCCATCAATAAGATACGCGCTTCAGCAGGTGTTTCTGGAAACTCATCAGGTATTTGAATATCCAATGCGATATCGTGTGCAATTTCACGCATGCCTTCCCATGCTTGATCTGTCACGCTCAAATCTCCTCTACCAGGAGCTAGACCGACTAATACAACACTGTTTGGTTCAAAGGGATTTGAAATCAAGAGGATTCCGCCTACCGTTCCAAACACGATTATTACGATTACCAAAGATGTTAGAAGGCTCACTCTTGAGCTCATATTGCTACCTCCAAAGGCGTTGATGAACCACCGCCCGTGGGGTTGATTTAAACTTGTTGTTCATTGAAATCCGATTCCGCAGAATGTTGGGCACAGACAGGAATTCAATTTCAAAAACATGAGCTATTTATAACAGAGATGTGTATGGGCGGAGTAGTGAAGGGAGCTGCTTCAAATAGTGGCCGCGAATACGTTAGGTGAGGTTGCAAATCTCCTCGAGGATGCATTGAATATTCATCAGTCAGTGAGACAGGTGGTACTATCCACGCAGGAGGGTGTGGTTGTTGCATCCGTTTCCAAAGCTGAAGACAAGGATCCCCGATTGCTGGCAACAGTGTCAGCTGCTTTGCAATGGGCCGGTGCCACTACTCTAAGTCATATCGACAGAGGTAGGCCCACAGTTATGTTGCAGTCTACGAAGATTGATCAGGTTCTAACTGTATTGCAGCCTCAGTATCAATTGACCGTCGTGCTGTCCAGAGGCGATGACATCGATCTTGAAGTAGGTGAAATAATTCCTGCTTTTCAGTCGATAGCAACACGCATTCAGCTTCTAATGGGCGCAAGCTCTGATTACGGTGGTGAGAGCATACTGGGTAGAATCGTTAAGGCTGTGCCAGAAGTGAGCCAGGCGATTCTTCTAACCATGGATGGCTTGCCGCTTGGAGCAGTTGGATTTGAAAATCACATAGAGGTTGCCGCACTTGCGAGCTCCATGTTTGCCAATGGTTTGACATTTTCGGACCACACAGACGCTATTATTGTAAGCTCTGAAGTGGTTGACCTCTTGGTGGCTAAAGTGGACGATAAAAGATTGCTGCTTGTTGCTTGTCACGGTTCTAATTCAGGTGAGTTGTGCCAGCGCGTGAGAGATATCCTGTCATCCTACCCCTAGGTGCTCTCAATCTGTGCTTTCTCAGCTTCAATCGAAGCGTCAGATTCATCCTCCTCGAAGGTTTCGAATCTCCATTCCTTCAAGTTGATAGTGATGAAGCAATCCTTGCCACGCTCTGGACAATCAATGCGGATGGTGATGCGGTCAGTAGTTTTCTCTCGCACTTCCGGGTTCATGCATCCATCTTCGAGTTTCTCCATGAGGAACAAAACGAAAGTTTCAGTTATCATGTTGAGGCTTCCCGCTATCAAAGCTTGCCCAAGCTGGGCTAGATGATGACGCTTCTTACGTCCCTCTTTCACGACTTTGACGAGACCTATCACTTCCATGCGTGAAACATGCCACCGGACCGTATCATGATGAACTCCTAGGGCCTCTGCCATCTGCTCTTGATAACAGCCGGGGTTATTCACAACGAATGCGAAGATTTTCTGAGCCGTATCACTTCGCATGGTGAGATACGCCATCTCTGCCTCTTGCGACCTGAGCATCTTAGGGAAATAGAGTCTCTTGCCGGCGAACTTGATTGACTTGATAAGGCCCTCTCGCTCCAAGATTCTAAGGTGCCAGGTTAGAGTTCCAAGAGGTGACTCCAACATATCCACGAGCTCAAGAAGATAGGTGCCAGGATTTTCACAGAGGACTTGAAATAATTCTCTTCTGAACGGGTGCAGCAAGAGTGCTAGTCGTTTTTGCCTAGCCATTTCCCTATCCTCTCATGTGGCTCCTTGGCGGAACTGAGCATCCCGCGATAAAAGGCCTTCGACAGGAGCCTTGAGCAGTTCTATTCTGTGGAGCGATTTCGTAATGATAGAACCTTTTATTATGAGATGCGCCCAGCTTCGCGCGTCGAGTAGTCACGACCCTGAGGGAGTACCTTGTGTGGAATCACCGGCATAGTCAGTCGTAATCGCACTAACATAGGCGAGATTCTCGTGAAGTGCGGCCGGAAGCTAACCTATCGAGGCTATGATTCAGTAGGCGTAGCGGCTGTTCATAACGGCGTTGTAGATCTGAGGAAAGATGTGGGCACAATCGATGAGGTGAATGACCAACTAGGGCTTTCGAAGATGCTTGGTGACCGTGGGATAACTCAGCTACGTTGGGCCACCTATGGTGCTCCGACGAAAGTGAACGCGCAGCCTCACTTTGGTTGCGATGAGGTTCTATACGGCGCGCACAATGGCAATCTGCACAATTATTATGAATACAGACAAGAGCTCGTTGATGCTGGCCACATCGTGAGGTCTGAAAATGATGGTGAGCTTTGTGTGCATGCTGTAGACAAGTATTTCGAAAAGACGGGCGACATGTTTGAGGCAGTTCGTTTATCGACACACGATTTGAAGGGAGCTTTTGCATATGCTGTTGGACGGGCTGATACTCAGGAGATATACGCAGTCAAGATGGGGTCGTCTTTGGTTGCAGGAGTCAGCACGGATGAAACCATTGTATCCAGTGACCTACCTTCAATACTTCCAGTCACCAACCGAGTGATCTACCTTCAGGATGGTGAGATGGTGGTTCTTAGACCGGAAGGAGTGAAGGTCTACAGAGTTGAGGATGGAAAAGAGCTCGACAGAACGCCAGAGGTGTCCAAGGTTGATGCCAACGCTGCGGAGAAGGGAGGATTCCCACACTTCATGCTCAAAGAGATAAATGA
>DAOWNS010000196.1 GCA_030642465.1 Candidatus Thorarchaeota archaeon
GGTTCGCCGAAGAGTACTGCCTCCGACTTCAAGACCCCTCCACACATCTCACATAGTGGAGGTATCTCACCCTCGGCAACGCGACGATGAACTTCCTCGCCAACAAATTCTGTCTTGCATTCCATGCAGTATGCGCGAAGGTAGCTGCCATGCAGTTCGATGACATTGGTGTTACCCGCTATTTGATGTAGATTGTCTATGTTCTGTGTTATGACTCCTAGTAGCTTTCCTGACTGCTCCAGTTCTGCCAGAGCCATATGAGCGGGATTTGGCTCTGCTTTGAGCATCACCTTGGCAAGCTCCCGGCCCATAGTCCAGAACTTCGATGGGTCATTTAGGAATGAGTCGTAAGTACCATATTCATGAGGATCAAAGCGTTCCCAGATTCCCCCCTCGGATCTAAAATCCGGAATCCCTGAATCAACACTGATTCCTGCCCCGGTAAGTGCTGATATCTTCTTGGCGCCAGCCACAAGTTTCTTTGCTTGCTCGAGAGCTTTTTCATCGCACATTGCATTGTGTTGCTGAGCGTTAGGATAGATGTTGTTTTCGGTTACTCCTATGCGCAGGGGAAGCAACGATTCTGCATGGCGTGGTCAAGTCGAAAACCTTATTTTGGAAAAGCCGAGCTTTTGCGAGAGTCACCCCGGGGGAATTGCTACAACCCAGCAATACGCCCAGCCGATGTTTTGAACTCGGCGCACTTCTGTGCATGCTATGCTTGCTAGAGTCATCTATGGACAGGCAGAGTGACCCAAAATGCGGGAAAATAATGAAGGCCATCAGGAAGCAGATGTTACTCCTGATGAGGATGAAGCTGTCAGTGACGTTGAGTCTCTTGAAACGCTTCCCGATGAAAAATCTGGGCCGGACCTTGATGAAGGGAACGCCCAAGCCAACGATCTTCTAGACAGGCTTCAGAGGCTGCAGGCAGAATTTGAGAACTACAAGAAACGCATCAACGGTAGATTCGAAGAGGCCGCCAAGTTTGCTAGGGACGAAGTTCTGTTGAAGTTGCTTGAAGTGTATGACAACATTGAGCGTGCAATGGAAATCGACTTCAAGAAGAACCCTGTCGCAGCCAAAGAGGGCATTAGTGCAATCGAAAAACAGATCAGCAAAATCCTTTCTCAAGAGGATGTTCGGTTAATTGAACCTCTGAACAAAGCGTTTGATCCTTACTATCAACATGCTGTTAACCGGATCTCTAATCCTGATTTTCCTGATGGCGAAGTCGTTGAGGTCTATCAAAAGGGGTACATGCTAAGGGAAAAGGTTCTAAGACCTGCGATGGTCTGCGTGAACCGCCACGAGAGTCCTTCTGCCAGTGAAACTGATACAGATGTTAATGAGATTTAGGAAACGGATAGTGAACAAACATGTCAAAGAAAATCATAGTTGTCGGCATAGACTTGGGAACCACCAATAGCGGCATTGCCTACATGGAAGCCGGTACGCCCACAATAATCCCTAACGCGGAAGGCAAACGACTCACCGCGTCAGTTGTGGGGATTATGCCAAAGGGAGAGATTGTTGTTGGGGAGCTGGCAAAGAGACAAGCAGTTTCTATGCCAGAAAGAACAGTTCGGTCGATAAAACGTAAGATGGGCCAAGATTACACAGTGACGATTGGAGATAAGAAATACACTCCACAGGAGATCTCTGCAATGATCCTAACCAAAATGAAGAAGGACGCGGAAGCGTTTCTGGGACAGGAAATCGTGCAAGCCGTCATCACTGTGCCTGCGTATTTCAATGATAGTCAACGCCAAGCAACGAAGGACGCAGGGAAGATTGCTGGTCTTGAGGTTCTGAGAATCGTCAATGAACCCACAGCATCAGCTCTAGCTTATGGTCTTGACAAGGGAGAGGAAATCAAGGTTCTTGTTTTCGACCTCGGAGGCGGCACCTTTGATGTGTCGATACTCGACATAGGCGAAGAAGTCTACGAGGTGCTTTCCACAAGTGGCAATACACAGTTGGGCGGCGATGATTGGGACCAGCGTGTCATGGACTGGATGGTTGCAGAGTTCAAGAAAGACACTGGTATGGACATCACAAAGGACCTATCTGCCATGCAGAGAATCAAGGATGCTGCTGAGCAGGCGAAGATCGAGCTTTCTACTGTTAAACAGACGACAATCAACCTTCCATACATTACTGCTGACCAGAGTGGTCCAAAACACATGAATCTAGAACTCACGCGGGCAAAGCTTGAGCAGATGACAGATGACTTGGTGCAAGCTACACTTGGCCCGATTAGGCAGGCTCTCGCTGATGCCAAGACTGAACCAGAAGGTATCGACAAGATACTCTTGGTTGGAGGTGCAACGAGGATGCCAATGATTCAAGACATCATCCGAGCCATGTTCGGCAAAGTAGGTGACAAGAGCATCAACCCAGACGAATGTGTCGCATTGGGTGCAGCCGCTCAAGCCGGGGTTTTGTCTGGAGAGGTCACGGATATTCTTCTGCTGGACGTCACTCCGCTGACGCTTGGCATTGAAACATTGGGTGGTGTGGCTACACCTCTGATCGAGAAGAACACTACAATTCCGACCCGGAAGAGTCAGATTTTCTCCACTGCTGGAGACCACCAAACAGTTGTCGACATCCACGTTGTGCAGGGCGAACGTCCAATGGCTGGAGATAACATGACCCTTGGGCGCTTTCAGTTAGTTGGTATTCCCCCTGCGCCCAGAGGCATTCCGCAGATTGAAGTCACATTCGACATAGACGCTAATGGCATTGTCAACGTTACAGCCAAAGATAAAGCAACAGGTAACGAGCAGTCCATGACCATCACTGCAAGCACGAACCTATCTGATAACGACATTCAGGGAATGGTGAAGGATGCAGAGAAGTACGCCGAAGAAGACGCCAAGAGGAAAGCACAGGTGGAAACCAAGAACAACGCAGATCAAATGGTCTACCAAGGAGAGAAGCTACTGAAGGACCTAGGCGACAAAGTGTCTGCAGATCTCAAGACAGAGTTCGAGAAGGAGTCTGAGGCTCTCAAGAAAGCCATAGAAACGGATGACTACGAGAAGATGAAGACTGGAACTGACGCACTGCAGCAAATAATCTTCAAGATATCAGAGAAAGCTTACGGTGCTCAGGGGTCGGGTGCTGAAGGATTCGACCCAAGCAAGATGGGCTTTGATGCAACCCAGATGCCAGGTAGTGATAAGAAGAAATCAAAGGATCCAGATGACGAAGACGTAGTCGACATCGATTTTGAGGACATCGAATAGAATCCTTGCTTGGGTGACGTAGATTGGCTGAGAATGACTACTACAGCATTTTGGGTGTCAGCAAGAGCAGCACCAAAGATGAAATTAAACGGGCTTACCGGAGCCTCGCCAAGAAATACCACCCCGATAGGAATCCTGACAACAAGGAATACGAAGAAAAGCTGAAGCGCATCAATGCAGCCTACACTGTTCTGGGTGATCCTGAGAAACGCTCAAATTACGATCGATACGGCACTGCAGACTTCCAAGGCATCAACATGGACGGCTTCGGAGATCTGTTCAGTCAAATCTTTCGAGGATTTGGAGGCTTTAGAGGTTTTGGCCAGAGAGGGCGAGCTGGACCACCACCCGGCAGGACTCTCAGAATAACGATACGGCTCACTTTTGAAGAGGCATTCTTTGGCACCGAAAAGGAACTCGGATTCAATCGAAAAGAGCGATGTGAAGCTTGTAATGGTTCGGGTGCCCAGCCCGGAACCACCCCCGTACGATGTCCCACGTGTCAAGGTCAAGGCCAAGTCATGCGATCCATGGGCGGATTCATGGCTATGGCTCAAACCTGCCCGAAATGTAGAGGTCTTGGAGAGATTATTGATAGCCCCTGCAAGACATGTCGTGGAACCGGGTTACACTCAAAACGAATGGAGATAACAGTTCCAATACCGCCTGGTGTAGAGGATGGCATGGGTCAACGCATTCGCGGCGGCGGCGATGCGGGAGCACGTGGCGGCTCCAATGGCGATCTTATCGTGATATTCTCAGTTAAATCCAATAAGCAATTCGTGCGTCGCGGATTACATGTCTACACGGAGATGGACATGCCTTTTTCAATCGCAGCACTTGGCGGTGACGTTGATGTACCTACGATGTGGGGTACAAGCAAAATGAAGATTAAGAAAGGCACGAAAGGAGGCACGATTCTTCGCCTGAGAGGAAAAGGTGTGCATGCGCAAGATGGGCGAC
>DAOWNS010000264.1 GCA_030642465.1 Candidatus Thorarchaeota archaeon
CTGAGACCCCGCGGCCGGTCAAAAATGGTATCCATCTTTGATTCTTCTGTCAAAACTCCTCACCTTAGCACAGACAATCAAAATCGCTAGACTGCGATTTTCTATCGCAAGAGATGACTTTTACGCTTTGTGGCTTCTATTGGAAAACACAATCAAGTCGGGCAAGGCTACAACAAGGCAATTCTGCATTTTCAGATTAGTTTATATCCACGGGCACAAGCCCGTATTCAAGCGACGCTTTTCACGGAGTATAGATATTCTGTGGCAGAACCTGAGGATGAAAATAAACAAGTGGCTCAACCAAGGGCTAATCCCCTTGAGGAGGGTGGGTTGGTTGAGCGAGTGATGAGGTCTCTTGAGCTGACCAAGGGTGTCGAGATAGCCCGACGATATCTGGCCATGAATGGTTTTGACAGTGCCCTTACTATGTTGGGTTTGCTTCTAGGTGGACTAATCACAATTGATCCCCTTAACCCCACTCCTGGCTTCAATGCCATTCTGCTGGCCGCCACGGGATCAATCATAGCCATGGCGGTGTCCGGTTTCAGCGGCTCGTATCTTGCAGAGAGTGCTCAGCGAGATCGTGAAGTCGAGGAGATGGGCCGAGCCATGCTGACGGACATGACTAATTCTATGTTTGCAAAGGCCTCTAGGACAACGGCAGTCGTAATTGCGATAGTCGATGGGTCGTCTTCTGCGGTAGCTGCTCTAATTATCATGATTCCTTTATGGTTTGTTCCGTTTGGTCTTCTCCCCTACAACATTGCATCCTATATGTCGATATGTATCTGCATCCTTCTGTTGTTCTTGCTGGGCTTATTCCTTGGCCACATTTCAAAGAGGAGTATGTGGAAGTATGCCGCAAGAACCCTATTTGCAGGAGTAGTTACAGCAGCTTTGTTGTATACAATCGCTTTCGTGACCAGTGGAGGATAACTCTGCTCTTAACAAGTTCAGAGAACAAAACCTTCAGTGTCACCGAGAGATTTGTCCTTGACTTCCGAAACCCATAGTTTGTATGCACAAGGATACTCAACTTTGCCGGTGTCGAGGTATCGCACTCCAAATAGCGCAAGAAGGATTCTCATGTATTTGTAGAAGGGGTTTCCTGGAGGTACGATTTCAGCGATGCAGTTTATTTGCAGTCCTCTTTGTGTTGCCTCATTTTGTAGGGGCCAAGAAAGGCACAGTGAAACTCGGGGATCTTTCTTAATGTTTGCATAACTTGCACTTCCATACATTTCTACTGCACCAAGACGAAAAAGATCCAACTTGGAATCGTCGAGATGAAGGCTCCTGTAGAGTGCGACACGTTCGTCAACCGTGTCTTCAAAGGGCCTACCTTGAAGAGCGAGGAACTGGCCTTCCAAATCGTCTATTTCGTCTTCAATTGCCTCGTCAGTGAGAGTCAATCGTATCCTCTTTACGGACGAATTGATTGGAAAGGGATTATCAAGGTTAAGTGAACTCATTGCAGCCTTGTCAACGCGAGCTTTCAATAATCCAAGTTTATCTTCCTTAATGGGCGCCGTATCAGCGAGGTCCGCGAGAGCTTGGTATAAGTCGTCAGGTACTGCATTCAGAGGATATGACATTATCACTTTGTCCCTGATGAGTTCAATCATTCGCCTTTCGCGGTCTATGAATCTAACAGATGTCGCTTTCAGTTCAGCCATAAGACACACATCCTTTGGCCCCGTCCAGTCTGCTGTTTACAAAATCTAACCAATAAGCGTATCCCTGATTGAGCAGTTCTAGCAAAACAATCCACCTTTTACGACAACCTTCTACCATTGAAAAGGATGATAAGTAAGTCTGTTAGAAGAAATGTTCATACGCTACAGAGGAATGGACTCAATGGCAGAAGTCTTCGAGATGGATTCGGGCGCAAAAATGATCGCCATCAAAATAGGGAAAGGCACTCTCGATACAACAAAAGTGCTAATCTTCATAGACCATGACAATAAGACTGTGTATTTGTGGAGAGGGAAAAAGGCTGAGCTCTTCAAGAAGCTCATGGGTACAAGGGTTGCCGCCAAACTAAGTCATACTTATCCAAAATATCGAATCCGTCCGATAGCAGAAGGCACAGAACCAGCAGCTTTTCTTGACCTCGCAGGTGTGAAACGATAACAGAATAAACGGCTCTCACCAAAACACAAATAGATGAAGCTATCTATTATCTGACGGGTTGCAAGTCCTGACTATTGATCGCAGAGCCTACCTTCATTGGATTAGAAACATTCGAAGTGGACTATCAACACGTTCTGCGATTCTCAAGGAACTTGAAAGCAACACATGGTTATCTGCATCCAAGATTTCTACAAAAGTTCACGTAACAGCTGGCACTGTGTCTTATCATCTCAGAAACATGGAACGAGAAGATATTGTAATTCGTGACCCTGAAGGAAGTGGATGGCGCTTGGGTAACTTGGATCAGACGATTCTCACGGATTATGCATCAAAGCGAAAGAAGAAGTTTCGAAAGAAACGTGACAAAAAACCGTGACGAATCTAGTGCTCGTATAAGCGCTCAGCGTTCTCCCAATATATTTTCCTACAAGTCGACTCGGACAGCCCCAACCCGTTGATGAATGTCCCTCCGCTATCCACAGTGTCGGCATCCGTAAAAGGAAGAGCCACATGTTGTGCATCGCTTTCAAGTAGTAGTCGCAGTGACTTGTATCTACCTTCGTAATAATCGATTTCGGGGGTATATGCAACGCAGTCTGTGGCAAAGAGAATCCGATCTGCGTACTTGGTCAGAAACGCTCGCGATTTCGAGGTGTCCATCCCCAGTTCTCTTACCATCCATCTGGCTGAACCCAAATCCACGTTGAAGTTCTTGTAGGTGTCAAACCACTTGCCCAATTCATTCAATCGTCCGGTTTCGGGTTGGGCAGCGAAATGAGCTAGCTGAAGCTTCACTTCAGGGTGCCTGGCAACAACGCCTTCCAACTCCTGCAAATCCGTTTCTTTGGAACTGAAATAGCTCTGGTCATTGTACTTTTTCTCATAGTAGGTGTCCGGGTCGGATAGATGGAGTAAGAATGGGATGTCCTCGTCAGCAAGAGCTTCAAAGAACGGGTCTAGCTCCGCGGAATTCATTTTAAGAATGTCAGGACTTACTTTGACTCTTCCTCGCATCATAGGTGCCGATTGCATCTTCGCAAGGTCGTAACCCTCCTCCTTGAGAGTCTTCACTTCCCGTACTATTGCC
>DAOWNS010000227.1 GCA_030642465.1 Candidatus Thorarchaeota archaeon
AGAAGAAGCGCTATAGGAATCCAAGCAATCGGAGGAATGGGACGCATCGCTTCAACTACTGGTCCAAAGACGGAGTTGATGACCTTGTACCGACCAATGCTAATCCCTAAAGGAATAGCTGTCAGTGCAGCGATCAGGAACCCGAGAGTAACATGACCGAGACTGGTGAAGACATGCTCTGTAAGGAGTTTCCCCTGGCTGTCGCCCTCGAACGCGAGCTTCAGGAATGCTTCCACAATTCCTGACAGGGATGTCACTGAGAGCTGTGCAATTACTTCCCAGAGGAAAATCAAGATGATGACTGGTAGCAGGATTTTCAAGACCACATCTCGTGGGTCGAATTTCGCCATCCAGCTCTTCGATTGGACGGATTGTGATTCAGCTTCGCTGCGACGTTCCTTAAGCGCTACAGTCATCTTGCTCTTGAAGATAACCCGCGGTGTTTCTTTTGTGTCTGCCGTTTATGACTCGACGAATGTTGCATTAACAAAGCCGTTCATGAAGCTGGCAACTTCGCTTAATTCAAGATCCACCTGCTCTTGGTCAATGAGGAACTCAAGATACATCGTGAGACCGGTCATGTTCAAATCATAGTCGAAGATGATTCGGTTGAATGCGTTCTCAACGGGACTCTGGTCCATCTCAAGCCAGTCAACCGCAATGGCAATAGCTCCTAATGGATTATCGACAATCCATTGCTCAGCCCGCTTGTGCACATTGATGACCTTCTGAACGACATCCGGATGAACCTCCAAGAAACTATTAGCAGAAGCCACAACACAACAGGGATGATTAGGCCAGATTTCACCCGAATTCATCAGAATTACTGCTGCATTATTATGTTCAGCCTTGGCACAGTAGGGCTCCCATGCTATGAATGCGGAAGCCCCCGTTAAAAGGCCACCTTCCATATCAGGAGGAGTAGTGAATACGGGAATGATATCGTCGTAAGTCATCCCCGCATTCTCCAAGGCAAGACGGAGAAGGAAGTTCTGAACCGTTGATACCCCAGGATGTTGTACCTGTTTACCCGTTAGATTCGCAATGCTGGTTATGGCACCCGAGTCGTACTCCGACTTCTTCACCATAATGGCTGACCCTTCCAAGTTGACCGAAGCAAGTATTGTAATCATGATGTCCATGTTGAGGCGCTTCGTCAGTGCGGGTGCGGCGCCGAGATACCCCATGTCTATCTGGTCCGCAAGAAAACCGTCCATTTCAAAAGCTCCGTTGCCAAATACAACGGTTTCGACTGTGATATTCT
The DNA here is from genome assembly GCA_030642465.1 of Candidatus Thorarchaeota archaeon. Taxonomy (GTDB): domain Archaea; phylum Asgardarchaeota; class Thorarchaeia; order Thorarchaeales; family Thorarchaeaceae; genus WTCK01. The sequence continues at coordinate 1,265 of DAOWNS010000227.1, forward strand.
CGTCATCAAAGTAGCCGTTCACCAAAGCTACTTGCAGAGCAAGTTGATGCAGATCCTGGTTCAGGTACCCGATTCTGACGTCAGCTCGGGGGGTAATCGTAGACCAGTAGCCGTAGACAGCGAATGATGAAATTATTACCACAGCTACAACGATAGCAAGGGTTTTGGTTTTTACCATCGGTGAATCCTCCAAGAAGTAAACGCTCGCTGAGCATAAGAGCATTAGGTTTGTGGCTAGTGAAGTCGCTCAAGTTATTAGCCCGGCTCCATTCTGTCACAATCATGTCCCTTCGTGACCGAATCCCTGAGCAGCTCAAACTGAGAGACGAAATTATTTCAATCGCGATGGATGAAGATGTTGCGGTTTTTCCGACTAGCGAATATGTGCTGCTTGAAATCTCACCCAAAGTTGGAAAGATTGACGTACGCAGGATAGCCGCTACCGTACAAGACCTAGTAAGATCCGACAAACGGATGGTAGCGATAAGAGGATACGGCTTCAAAGGAATCGGACTCTCCGTTCGCGTGGCACATGAATTGAAAATGAGAGAACGCCGTTTCTTGTACGAAATGACATTCGATACCTTTGATGCCTCCGAGCCCAATGACAACAGACCATTGACAAGTGTTCAAATCATCGTGATGCCTCCAGGATAAGGTAAGTGAACAGGATGAGCGAAGGCGCTGAGAAGAATCAGGAACTCGCCAATCTTACACTTGTGAGAGCGAAGATATCCAAGGTGGAATTCCCGGAGAAGTGTCCTGTTTGTCTTGATGAGCCAGAGGACTTGGTGTCTGTCACAATCACAGAAAGATCTTCGGTAGTGCGAAGGGATGATAATGCTGTAAGTACATGGGCTGATGGCAAAGACAAGGCGGAACTCATCCTAGCTTCTGCGAGAGGTGCAGTGACTTTTTGGGTGCCAACCTGCATGCTCCATGGGAGCGGTAAACTCAGGACAGGGCGAGCGCGGTTCATTGCTTGGGCGGGGTTATTCGTCCTATTCTATCCGGCTCTGTTCTTTCTCCTGGGAATCAATGCGGCGATATGGCATTCCCGACCATTGCTTGAACCTGTAGTGAATCTAATCGTGACACTCCTGGTATTCATTGCTCTAGTAATCTACGGCTACTATCCAAGAGCCTTGGAGAGGTCACTGAAGTTCATCGATATTGATAGAGCAAAGGATACAGTCTACATCGATATCATGAATGATGAATACAGGAAGTTGTTCATGGACCTCAATGCCATGCACGCGGTTGAGATTCATTCCATTAAAGAAGAACCCTCAGAGTGAATTCGTCGAAAGACACATTAGCACAAAATGCTAATGGCCTAACCAGTCCCATGGAGGGACTTGGAGGAGAACATCTTGGGCAGGAATGTAGCAGTTCTTGTTCTGACGCTGAGTATGCTTATTGCCATCTCGTCTGTGCCGTTTGTTGGAGTGTTTCGGCAGTCCGGTGGTAACAATGTAGTGATTGGAACTCATGTGGAAAGCATCCCTGCGGATTATGTGCCTGCATCGCCGATTCTAGTCACGTCAGATGATGAGTTCAACACAACTGTCTGGTCGGGAAGCGGCATTGAGGTAGATCCGTACGTGATTGAGAACTTGAACATAACAGCAGATGCCGATAGCGTAAACATTGCGAATACAACAAAACACTTCGAGATAAGGAACTGCCTTTTCGCGTCTGTCAGCACCCCTGCTATGTATGGAGTCAATTTCCACAATGTCACCAACGGAGCTTTAAGAAGCTGTATCATTAGGGGACTGGCAATAGGAATTGCATGCTACATGTTCAACAACAGCATCATCTCTGAGAACACTATCTTCAATTGCTGTACTGGAATGCAAACTGACTCGATAACCAACGTTACCATCTCTGGAAACACAGTACACACCAATTTGTATGGTATGCTATTGTTCCTAGCAATCAATAGTGATGTGGTTCACAATACAGTGTTCAACTGCGCGTTTGCAGGTGTGTTCCTCGGTTGGGGTGTAAATAACTCTAGATTCGCCTACAACACGGTCCACTCCATTAAGGGTGACAGTCATATGGAGATTGGTATTGATATGGGGGGTTCAGCTGGTTGGATAGTGGAAGAGAACATACTCTATGACAACTACTACTCAATGAATATGTGGGGGGGCGAGGGCGGTCTGGTAAGAAACAATGATATTTCAAACAGCACGACGGGCATTTATGCATGGAATGTCAACGGCAGTGTGTTCGAGGGAAATACCTTCTCTGACTGTGTTTCAGCAATGAGCATCCAAGAGTGCAATGATTGCGTGATATCGGAAAACACCTTCTCTGACTGTATGTCGGCACTGAGCTTTCGCGAGTGTAATGATTGCGTGTTGTCGGAGAATGTGTTGTTCGACATTGATTACCGAGGTATGGAGATCCTCGGCTCCACC
>DAOWNS010000258.1 GCA_030642465.1 Candidatus Thorarchaeota archaeon
GTCGCAAGATGATAGTCAATGTAGATTGATACCGCATAATGGAGATTTCCAGCTGTATCAACGACTATGTAGGGGTCTCTATCGGCAGTTAATCCCTGCAACAGGATGGTCCGCACTCTAGAGAGCACATCACGCTGAACCAACATGCTCATGTTTCGGCCCATGAACGACCACGCATCCGGACCCATGGCTAGCATGTAAAAGGTGGACTCAAGACCTGCGAGGTTGTAATCAGGTGTTCCTTGAAATGTAGCGTTGTTAATCTCCTCAAAGCCGGGAACATCTGTAAAGACGACATCTCCGAAACCATGCCCCTCGCCGTAGTAGATGTCAATGGACTCGCTTCGGTTTAATAGAGCGACTAGGGAATCCTGCTCAATTATATCGCCGGAGTAAGCATCGAGTACGACAAGACCCTCAGCGTGCGTGTAGATGATGTGTTGATTTATGAAGCTAGTCCGGGTTGCGCCGTAATCAAACGTTAGCGGTGCAATCCAGTACTCGTGCTCCTTGAGATAGACGATGTCAGAATCCGCAAGCTGCATCCAGTTCGTCCCAATCTGATTTTTCATACGTAGGAAGCTGGCGCGCTGATCCCATTGTCGGACTGTCGTGAGAAACTCGACCTCTCCCTCTGGCGTCGCGTTTGAGGTGAGATCGTCTAACGTCAGTGTTTCCATGTCGTCCAATCCGGCAGCCCAATTCGTTATGGTGATTTCTTTGTGGGTTTCGTAGTTGAATTTCCAATCGATGTATTTGTCGCCTTCCATCTGAATGCCATAGTAGAAACCTTGAGCGAGCGGCAAGATAATGACCATCGCAATGAGAATGACTGCAAGTATACCGAATTTCCGAGGGGAGCCCCTAATAGGAATTAGCCTCTCGAGTTTGAGGCGGCCCAACTCTTTGGCAATGTGAGCTCGATCCTCCATTAGGAGGGTAACCCTCCTGCGGTAATCAACGGAATTAACCTCGCCACTCTCATATTCCTTACGAAGAGATACTAACTCTCCTTGAAAACGAGCGAAATCCTCCTCCAGTTGGGCTATTTTGCTCCTCGTGCGCTGCTGCGCATCGCCCATATGAACTCGAAGGAACAAGAATAGCACAGCGCCTGCTATGCTTGCGAAGAGCGCAACTATCAGGGCCATATATCTCATCCAAGTCCCTGCATTCACGGTCCACATAGGCACACCCAGAATTTCAAGGCTTATTGCAATGGAAATCACAATCAGAAATTTGGGAATCACAACAAACATGTCGCGCTTGTGGCTCATCATGTCAGTGGCGGCGGATAGAGCAAGTCGGACGCCGGTGAGAACCAAGAAAGTGGCCAAGAGTCCAAGATAGAGCTGGTATGCTTCCAATGCTGGAACTAAGCTTACTATCGACTCAGAGCTCGTCCCCGGCGCGAAGGGTAGCGAAAAGAGCGTTGTTACGTCAGCAGATGTGATTGAGATTGATCCATGACCCATCAGCATCATTAGAAACGCCACATTCTGGCCGGAACGAATAGCCGCCTGTCGAAACGTAGAATACGAAGAATCCGCCAAACTCAAGCAGCCTCCAAATCACCGCAGATGTCATCTCAAGGCGCTTGGTCACAGGACCGGATTGGGAGATTGCTGACATAAAGGAGATGAATGTTGATCGCTGTGGGAGGGTTATGATACTCAAAAGCGTCAGCAGCAATGAGGCCGTGAAGATGTTATTCTCCAAGGTCCAAGTGTCCCAGAAATTGACTCCGGCCTTTGCTGAGTATGTACTCTGGTAGATGTTCTGTCCCAGGAACCACCCGTATGCGGTGCTAGTGACCGTAATGGCACCCAGGGCGAGTATGATAAAAACGAATAGGAGCTTAGTATGCTTCATTTGATTCACCAATCAACCGCGTCAACTGCTGCACGATTACCGTGGAGCCATATGATAGTTTCGTCTTGTTCAGGTGTATTAAGATTGCGTCTTCTTCTTTCGGAACCGTTATCAGTTGCATTATGTTCGCCTGACATTATGGCTAATCCTCTTTGGTTCGTGGAATTGCTCAAGCAAGTATACCCCTACAAACGAATCATAGCTAAAGTAACCCGTATCCCGGTCGTGGGGAAGATAGTTTACAACATGATGTTCAAAGAGGATGGTGTCGTTTACCTTCCAAAGGACAATGTTGTCAAGATGTCCATCCATGTGGGGAAATCCATTGAGCGGCCTGCAGACACCGTCCTGCCGTCGAAGATTGTGGAGCACTTCATCGAAAAAGCTAGCCATCGCTGGATTATGAACAAGTGCATTTGCCGCGACTCCGATCAATGCAAGGATTACCCAATAGATCTTGGATGCCTTTTTCTCGGGGAAGCGGTGCTGGGGATCAATCCCCAACTGGGGCGCGAGGTAACAAAGGAAGAGGCATTTGAGCACCTGAGGAAGTGCCAAGAGGCTGGCTTGGTTCAGATGATAGGCAGGAACAAGCTAGATACCATGTGGCTCAATATTGGACCCGGAAGCAATCTCATGACGATTTGTAACTGCTGCCCGTGTTGTTGCCTGTGGAATGCACTGCCTGATTTCAATCCCCAGATAGCTCGCAAGATTGCCAGAATGGATGGTGTGAGTGTGCGTGTGACTGACGCGTGCACTGGCTGTGGCATATGCGCGGATGATGTGTGCTTTGTGGATGCCATCACCCTTGTCAATGGCAGGGCGGTCATTAGTGACAGTTGTAGAGGATGTGGACGCTGCGTTGAAGTGTGTCCCGAGGGAGCAATCGAATTGACAATCGAGAGCGATGCAATCTACGAGAAAACCATAGAAAGGCTTGCTTCGCTGGTAGACGTAGAATGAATACCCCATTCGTGACTGGCATTGCAGAAGATGCACAGCATTGTATGAATCGCAGTATAACTCCAGGTTCAAAGCAACGCTTTTAATGAACCAGAAGGGGGCACTACCACAGAAAGAACGACATTGATTCTCGTTGAGGAAGGTCTACTCTAATGGTTACAAACATCGTCGTGGTCGGAATGGGTTATGTTGGTATTCCCTGTGCGGCTCTGCTGGCTGACGTTACCGGGTTTAGCGTAACAGGGCTGCAGAGAAAGTCTAAGAGGTCCGGCTGGAAAATAGACGTACTGAATAGTGGAAAGTCTCCATTCGAGGGTGATGAGCCAGGACTGGATGAGCTGATCGCCAAAGTTGTGGCCAAGGGAACCTTCAAGGTCACTGATGATATTGAAGTGCTCAAAGATGCAGACATCATTCTAATCGACGTGCAGACACCCACTGACCAGCAAAAC
>DAOWNS010000308.1 GCA_030642465.1 Candidatus Thorarchaeota archaeon
CAGGGAGTCCCATAGCGATGGACTATTGGTTAGAAGCCGTGCCTGTTTTCGTGGAAGCATGGTATTCGGGGATGGAGGGAGGTCGTGCGATTGCCAATGTTCTATTTGGGGATGTTGACCCATCTGGGAGACTCCCATTAACATTCCCCAGAAAACTCGCTGATTCCCCAGCACACAGCAGTGGCTCGAGTAGGACGTACCCGGGTGACGAAGAGGAAAATGTCCACTACGATGAGGGAATCTTCGTTGGTTACCGATGGTTCGACAAGGAAAAGGTTGACCCTCTGTTTCCATTCGGCTTCGGCATGCCGTATACCACATTCGAATACGAGAACATACGTCTGAACAAGGAATCCATTACACACACAGATGACACATTCATTGTCGAACTGGACATCGTGAACACCGGCGAGCATTCTGGTTCCGAGGTCGTTCAAGTGTATTCGCGAGATATCCAAGCGTCTGTTGAGAGACCTCGAAAGGAGCTAATCGGTTTTGGAAAGATTCGATTGAAACCTGGCGAGAAGGGGACTGTGTCCATTTCTGTTAGAACTGAGGACTTAGCATTCTATGATATCCATCAACATGAGTGGGTAATTGAACCTGGTGACTTTGAAATCCTAGTGGGACAATCGTCTCAGAAAATCCTTGCCAAGGCTGGGATTTCATACGCATAGTCTACATTGCTTTGCGGTCGGCGAAGGTGCTAGCATTGTATTGGATTCTAAGCAAGAATGAGAAGGATAACATGAGTTAGGCTTATTTCTTCGTCAACATCTCTAGAATAGGCGATAACTATGAGGATTAAGGCGGTACTCCGGGATACTGAGATTCTTCAGATGGAAACAGGCTCAAAGGTACGAATCCTTGCTGCCATCAACAAGAATGTTGGAAGGCTAGTAAGTCTGTCAAGCTTGCTGAAGGTTATGGGTCTGAATTTCAACGAGCGAGTGAAGATGTTGGAAGCTCTCTCAGATACCAAGCTTCATGCATGGTTTGCGAATGATGCAGACCAACACCTCATCTTCACTTCACGGGCAGCATTGCCTGAAGACATGGATATCTGCACATATCAGTGGCAGTAGCAAGCTGCTGAATTACATGATGCAGGCAAGAATTGCAGACGCCTTTTTATGCAAGCTGAGGCAGAGGCAGCAGGGTAGTACCGATGCTAAAGGTGTACAATACGCTGTCCCGATCAAAGGAAGAATTCAAGCCGCAGGAAGAGAACACTGTAAGGATGTATGTCTGTGGTCCGACCGTCTATGATTACCCCCACATAGGCAACGCCAGATCTTTCGCAGCGTTCGATACAATCCGGCGATATCTGGAGTACAAGGGATACCGTGTGTACTTTGTTACCAATTTCACCGACATCGATGACAAGATGATCAACCGTGCGAAAGAGGAAGGTATCACGGTTGCGGACCTAGCCAGCAAGTACATCGCGGAATACAGGATCATTGCAGACCAGCTGAACCTGAAGCCAGCGTCAATCAACCCCCGAGCCACTGAGCACATCGATGACATCGTAGAGATGGTCGGGCTCATTGTGAAAAACGGCAAGGGATACGTTGTCGACGGCGATGTCTACTTTGATGTGAGTGCTTGGAAGGATTACGGTGTCCTATCACGCATATCGACCGAAGATCTGACTGCAGGAGCCAGAGTTGAGGTCGATGAGAAGAAGGAAGACCCGCGTGACTTCGCCCTATGGAAAGCTGAAAAGCCAGGTGAACCATCATGGGATAGTCCGTGGGGCAAGGGACGACCTGGCTGGCATGCTGAATGCTCAGTGATGGGAAGGCATTACCTAGGACTGCCATTCGACATTCACGGTGGAGGTCAGGATTTGATATTCCCCCACCATGAAAACGAGATAGCTCAGTCTGCAGCTGCTTACGGTATTAAGACGCCTGTGAAGTATTGGCTTCACAACGGATTCCTCACGCTAAATGCCGAGAAGATGTCCAAGTCGGAAGGTGGATTCTCCACAGCAAAAGAAGTCCTTGAGAACTACGACCCACAGGCAGTGCGACTATACCTGATTTCCGGGCAATACCGTCAACCGCTCGACTATGGTGATAAGGTCTTGAAACAAGCTATCCAATCGCTGGAACGAATCAAGAACGCGACTGATACTCTTCGCGGCAGAATAACCATACTCGAAAAGAAGGGAAGTAGAGAATCCAAGGTGGACGCCAAGCTCTTGAAGGCTGTCAATAAGTTCAGAGAAGGGTTCCAAAAGGAGATGGATGATGACTTCAACACTCCTGGCGCTCTCGCTGAGGTTTTCACCTTCGTCCGCGAGATTAACACGCACACGAAAGATGTGGGTGGTGCGGCAGTTCTTCGAGAATCTCTTGCTGCCTTGATAGAGCTCGTGGGAATTCTTGGTATTGATCTGACTTCAGAAGAAACAGTGGCATCATATGAGTTGGGGGACTTGCTCAAGGGTACTATTGAGCTCCTTCTCGAACTCAGGGAGGACGCTAGGAAGGCTAAGGACTACGCCGCCGCGGATAAAATTCGTGACCGGCTTGGAGAACTTGGCATCACTGTTTCGGACACAAAGGACGGCTCCACGTGGAAGATG
>DAOWNS010000375.1 GCA_030642465.1 Candidatus Thorarchaeota archaeon
ATCAAGATATGGAGTCAAGGTGGTGGAACGATTGCCTATGATAATCAAACCAACGGAGCATAATCGCGCTTACCTTGAAACCAAGACTGAGAAATCTGGACACCTCCTCGGAAACCTTGCTGATGTTCGCGATGTGGATGAAGTCCGATCTCTAGCGAAGCACAACAAAGATGTGAAATGAAGCCAATTTCGTAACCACTTCATTAGATAGATTGCTTGGTGCTCTCGAGAGCTCCCTGTGCCTTCCCTGGGCCGATTAGCCAGAGTGCCAAAGCCAAGAGAATTGAAAAGCCTAACCCCAGCACGCCTGCTAGCACCCACAGAATTCTGAGACTTCCTGTCGTAGTCCAAACATAGGCCCCAAAGGGCGCAGCCAAGAGACTTGTTGAGTGCATGATAACGAAGTAGAATCCAAGAGCCCTTCCTTTCATCTCGTTTGAAACTCCTCTCACGATAAGTGTTCTCTCTGCGCCTATCCAGAACATGATTGGAACCGCCCAGAAGATGTTAAACAGGAAAAGCATCAGTACACCCGAACCAAGACCGAAAGCTATCAGAATCAGGGCATTCGCAATAATCCCAATAAGAAGAGCGCCACGTACTGATCGGTCTGTCCACCCACTTGCTGCGTACATTAACAGCACGCTTGTCAACGAGAAAGCGCTCCATGTTAAACCAAATGTTGCTGGGGCGATTCCCCATTCGCCGACGCATAAATTCCCGAAGAATGGCAATGCCATATTGAATGCAAACATGAATGGGAGCATTCCCGCGGCTAGAATCCAGAAAGTTCTACCAAGATTCCTGAAAGGTACCTTGGTTCCCTCTCTGGCACTATTTCGTATATCCACGCTTAGTGATTCTTTCACGAAAAGCATAGTTGCAATCATGGCCACAATAGCTCCGCCTGCCCCCATCAACAGAAGCTCTTTCGCAGTCATGCCGATGATTAGGAAGCCACTCGCAATCGCCGGACTCAGTCCATCCACTAAGAATGCCGGAAGTAGGACCATTGTGAACCGTCTGGCGGCATTCTTTCCTCCATCTGCGGCTATTTCATCAGCTGGAACTGCTTTTGAGATGATTAAGACGAAACTCCAGCCGAAGCTTGCCAGTCCATATGCCAAGGGAAGAAGAGGCCAAATCGGAACCAATGCTAACATTAGAAGCCCAATTGATAGAGGGATGAAGGAGAAGGCCATGGTTCTCTTCCTTCCCACCATGTCTGCAATATAACCTGAAACCGGAAACCCCACAATCATACCGAGTGTTCCAGCAAAAAATGTCAAAGCCATTTGCCAGGGTTCAATAATCGTTTCAAGAAAGATGCCAAATAGCCACCCCCAGATGCTCCACGAAAACTGTGCCACTCCTACGACTAGAGCAAGCCGCCAAAGATTGTCGCTCAGACCAAGGATGGAACGTTGTGTCATCCTCTTCTGCACGCTTTCAACAGCTTCTGGGTTGTCAATGATATCCAAATCTGTTTCCTCAAGATGTTGAACGCGAGTGTAACATACGGGCTTAAGACAATGACTGTCATCCTACTATCCGTCGTTCCACACAATGCTTAAAGTGTGCAAGTTTCAGAGCATTCTGTAGTTTGGACTTGAGAGGAAGTCGTATAC
>DAOWNS010000143.1 GCA_030642465.1 Candidatus Thorarchaeota archaeon
ATAGCCGTCGGCATCTCCGCGTTCTTCATCCCGGCGATCCTCCACATTGAGGAGAATCACACCGCACAGGAAGCAGTCGAAATGGTTTCGCCCTCGGAAGTTGGAGCTGACTGACACGTCACGGACTGTCCCGCCGAGTTTCCGGTTGCCTCGCTGTCCTGACTGGGTAGCCAAACGTTAAGCTTGCCTACCGTCTCGCCATAAGGAAACCAGCAATCCAGGAGGAGAGAGAGGCGGAGGCGGAGATGGAGGATGGGAAGAGGTGAAAACATGGGGATTCATGCCCTCTCAGGCCATGGTACCATTCTGGAGAAATAATGAAGACTTTCCAAGAAAAACCATTAAACTGAAGTTCCTGCGACTGAAACAGCAAAAAACTCTATTGGGTTAGCACGTTTCGCAACAATCGCAGTGCAACGTTCTGTCTACAGTACGGATACACAGTTTGGAACGGCTTATGTGCCCATCCCGCCACAAGTAAGTATGCCACGTGTTCAAGGAAGATGTCAAGCAGAATCACGCATCTCACATGACTACAAAATGGAGAACTCCTCTATCCTCAATCCCAGATCTCATCTGTATTAACTGCCGATTTCAGCGCCCAAATCGTCAAGAACTTCAGATAAAAAAGCGCGGAATCTACCGAACAGAAAAAAGTGTTATGCTCCTGGAACCCCTGCAGATTCGCTTTTCTCAACCTGACGCCAAGCCAATTTCAGAGTAGAACGACTTGACAGCATCGGGATAACCGTCATCAGAGAGATCCTGTCGAACAAGGTATGCCCCCAGAAAGCATTCCTGAATAGCCTTGAAAGCAAATGCCACATCAAGACTGGAACCGCACCGCCTTGATACTGGAACCAGCGCAGAGTGCAGCAGGACCCCAAGTACAGGGTCGCTTGATACGTTGAACAGCTGTGACGCTTTCTCACTAATCACGTCTGAGCTGATCGATTCGGTAAGAGCGTAACCTTCCTCTGTTGTGGATGTCATTGAGCCTGCAATATCCTCCATCAATCTGATCATCCGGGCCACAAAATCCTCCATGTCAATAGAGCGTTCTGGCGAGATTCGTTCAGCTAAAGCTCTATCACGCCTAATCTTGCGCTCAACCCAAGATCGTATGAGTAGAGACCGGTCGGCCTTTCGAACCCCGTGCTCAACGACATCTTCCAGGATAAATTGGAGGAAGAGCGGACTGAGCGGAAGCTGGCCATATAGAACTTCATAACGGCTTTCCTTGACAAGATCAAGGAACTCTTGCAGCCTCCCCTTACCTACTCCCCTGGTTTCCGACTCAGCGTAACCAACAAACTGAATTACCTGTTTCTTCTCCCATAGCCCTAACTCAAGCAATCGCGCACCTCGCCCTGGACCATTCTTTGTTGAGAATTCGTAGAATGCTGAACTGAAGTCCCCGAACATCGAGCTTAGATGCTCCGTACGCGTAGTCAGAACGATAGGACAAGTCAGCTCGGCTAACTGATTACTCAGGAGCTGAAGACCACTAAGATTGCTGTATACCCTGTTCTCGTCTAAGCCATCAAGGATCAGCGCGTATGGAGGGTTAGGATTACGTAACAAAGTTGCGAGCGTAGGACCCGCAAGCTCACAGAGTAGATCTTGATATTCAGATTCCTTAAAAAAATCTAAGGATTTTACTATTTCCTCCAATAGCATATTTGTGCTTGTCATTAGAGGAGAGGCTGGAAGAGTAGAGCAACGCACAAATATCACCGCTTGATCAGAAGAGGTAGCAGCATGTAGAACAGCCATTGACTTACCAGAGCCGAACATGCCTGCTAGAAGTGTCCATCGCGTCTCGGGCGCTGAAAGAAGAAGCTTGCCCACTTCCAGAGATTCGACTTCATGGATCTTCTTAACGGAACACGGCTCACCTCTCTTGAAGACCAACCGCCGTTCCGCAATGGGAACCGTCGGTACATAATAGCGGCCATACTTGAACAGGCTTTGGAAATACCCAAGTAACCCCTCAGAATACTGGTGGAGGTTAGCGTCCAATGTAGTTTTCATCCAATCGAACGCTCGATTAAGCAAAGTCTGACGATCCCAAAGATGAGCCTTCATAGCTTTGCCTTCGGAAACCACTTGATCCAGCCGCTGTCTGACTCTTGTATTGAACTCTTTGTGTCTACCATCGCGATTGTGTACGAGAAGGTATGTGTCGCAGGTTACGTCGGACGCAAGAAATTTGTCAATTGACTCCTCGGCTTGGCGTATTTGATTGTAGCTAAGATTTTGAACATGAAACCCTTTGCACTGAACACAGCAAGGGAATGAGCCTTGATCTTCCCATACGAGCAAATCAATCCCTTTTTTATCCCAGGTTTTCCTATTTGGAGTTTCAATGAGAGACGGCCAGCAAAGCCTTAGCACTGGAAGTACCTTCGTCTGAAAGTCCAGTTCTGTTGCAACCGCCAGAGAATATGATAACCTTCGCCAAGCGCTTGATCTACTCACGTTTCTCTCCTAAGTGCAGTGCTCGTGGTACAGTTGTACTATTTTGCATTTAGAGCCAAGCGTGTTCACTATATCCAAATTATTCCCAAGCTCTGAGATCGAACTCACCTTATCTGGAGTGCGAGGAACCAATTCTAGTTTCCAAGCGCAACTTGCCCTACCTAAGAATGTGCCTGGTTTTTGCTCCAACAGCATGAGGCATTTCGTTCCAGGTGCGGCCCTCTAGAAAACGTCCAGCCTTCCTTTTGTTCACACCTCCCCATTGCTTGAAGAAGAACGGAACCCCCACATTCTGGCATTGATCTCGGATGTCGATCACCCACGCTGGGCTCATTGGACGTGCACCGGGTCCAGACTCGCCGCCGACAATAACCCAGTCTATGCCTTTGGGATTAAGGTCTGGTACTGCTGCCAAGAGGGGTTCCACGGAGAGGAACTTGATGTGTGCCCCAGTTGTGCGCAGATGATCAATGCGAAAGGTGTAATCCTGGTTTTCAACGCTTACTCCCATCCATACATTTGGAGGCCATAGTATCTGCGGGCTAAGCTTTGCCAAGCGAGCTGATCGTTTAGTTAGTACCTGGAAGCGGTGCCAATGTGCTTGGCGCATTACGTTAAAGACCCTCATGATAAAATCATCAGGAACGTCTTCATGGAAAAGGTCGCTCATCGAGTTTACAAAGATAGTCCTAGGCTTCTTCCAATCCAGCGGCAATTCAAGTACTTGTTCATGTAGAGCTAGCTTAAAACCATTCGCGTAGTTAGGTTGTCCCATAGCCTTGAGGCGAATTGCCAGCCGCTCGGCGTAACAGTGCTCGCAGCCAGGGCTTATCTTGGTACATCCTGTCAGCGGGTTCCAGGTTGATTCTGTCCATTCGATGCTGGAACTGGAGCTCACGTCAAGCACCTCCCATATAAGGAAACGTTATTGCTACTGAATCTGCCATCGTGTGTTTTGGCCGTTTGTCTTGTGGAGGGTTAACCTGAATCTTTCCGGTGCGCTCCATCTCCCGAAGTACTTCTTTATAGTTCTTTATGATGTACGGTTTACCAACGCTATGTATCCTATAAACTTCGCGTACCGTCAGACTCTCCCCGGCAAATTCCTCTAGCAAGAGTTCTTCAAGATCCTCCAAAGGGCGTGCTAGATTGAACAATGTTGGATATCTCACGTCCGCTGGGTTGTACTCAAATGAAGGCACTCCTTGATTGGCGCAGGAGCTTTCCTTCGCCATAATCTCCTTCATGATTTCGTAGCCTTTGAAATTCTTGCTGACAAAGATGAGATGGTGACTTGTACGGTTGCCTCGGTCATTCTTGAAACGGAATGGCAACACGAACTTGCCGCCCATCTCCACTATCGCTTGGGCGAGTTCTTCTACGATCAGCAGTTCCCGTTGTGAAGGTTCAAGTAGTTCCAATCTCTGCCGCAGTTCATTTGCTCGTTCTACTCCAAAAAGGGCCTTCATATGCTCCTTGACCAATGGATTGCTTAAACCCATATTGATCCGGTTGTAGTTGAAAAAAAAGATGCAGTCAGAGCCCCAGTCTTTCAGGACTGCATTTACTAGGCGTAAGGAAAGTCCTTTGTAACCCCACGGGTCCACAAAAAATAGGGTTGGGACGAGCTTCATGCTCTCGAACATCATAACGATTTCTTCGCCGACTTCTTCGTTATGCACTTCAGGTTTGTATTTCAGGTTCTCAATCCCCGGCAAAGAAGTGAGAGCTTTCTCAAGAGACCGAGAGTGGGCTTCGTCTTTGTCGTTAAAGATGGATACTAGCATGTTCTGCATGTCGTCGTCCTCAATAGCTTTCTCCAATACTAGTAAAGGGGTCGACTTGGTGCCGTCTCGATAGCGACCAGGACCGGCGAACAAATCGATATAGGCGATGCGATTACTACGTTTCTTGGCAGTTGGAATTATGACCTTGGCCCACGCCCAGAAGTATTTAGATACGATAGCTCTCTTGACATCGGACTGGTCCTGGCTTTCATCAAAGAAGCTTTGTGTTGCCATTCGGCACACTTCCTTCGAATGCTGCTTGAGCCTTGAAGGCCAGGAAGCACGTAAGATGCAGACTACTCTTAGGCTTTTCCAACACCGTAGCTCCTTTTCGATGCATACTCTCATCCCATGTTGAACATCGTATCATTATCCTGATATCCTGACAAGTAGTTGAAACTCTTCCATAAAGACACTTCCCGCCAGTTCATGGAAACAGCCCTGAGGTCCGCGGAAACACGGAGTTCCAGGGACACAACATCGTACTTTACCCTGAATTTTCGGCTTGGAGGCCGTCGCCCTGTCAGCTTCTCACTTGGAGAATGTAGACTCGCTCCGAATACTATATCCCAGGCCATGGTACCATCCTGAAGAAATAACGAAGCCTTTTCAAGGAAAATCATTGAAAAAAGAGCGGGTAATATACTGAACAGCAGAATAAGTGTTATGTCCCCGGAAACCACTCTCCACCGAGAAGAGAGCTGTTGGTCTCACATTTCAGTAAGGTCCGTGGGACGATAGACCCGAAGTCCTTCCACCCGTGTGAAATCGTGATCGGCAGTGGCTAAATACAAGATCCCTTCCGCCTCCATCACGGCCGCTGTCAGAGAGTCGTTGACCAAGAGTCCGTCCCGGCGGCAATAAGGATGGCTGATC
>DAOWNS010000282.1 GCA_030642465.1 Candidatus Thorarchaeota archaeon
AAGCATATACTCCAAGATTCTGAAAGGTGGGTTTGACGAGGGGATGATGTCCGCCTTCATCACGGCAATAACTCATTTCAGAACTGAATTTGAGATGGAGGAAATGCATTGGGAATTCAATGTCGTTCCAATATCAGATATCATCAGCATTGTTCCTACTAGGAATCTGCTGTGCGCCTTCATTGTCGGTTCGAGACCCACAATGACTCTGGAGGATCGGATGGTCGGATTTGCTCGGTCCGTCGGTGCAATGTTCGATGAAACTATGGCGTCTCCACCCCGGGAAGTCATAGATGATGCGACCCTTGGGCTGTTTGACTATCTCTTCGATGACATCATGGATGGTGCTTTGCTTCGCCAATACAGGGTCAAAAAGGGTGCCCCCTACCCACGAAGCCAGAAGTGTCTTCAGACATACCTCGAGGCGTATCCTCCTGAAGATGGATTCGGACTGGATACACTTGCCGATGGCATGGCCATGTGCGGGATCCAAGAAGGGAATGTCTACCGGCAGATCATTGATGCAATTGAAAACGGCATCCTTGAGAGTATCGACCCTGAAGAGAAGTACCCCAGCTTCCAGAAAGACGACGATAAATCCGCAGATAGTGAACCGGCTGACCTCTAGTCGATCTTCAATGACGGAATCCTATCCGGTCACCTGATTTCATCCAAAAATAGATGACCCCCTCTCCCCTTCTTTGCGTGTGGAACCACTTTTGATACCCCTCACAGTGCAAGCCTAAACATCCCCTAGCTCAGCTCAGAGGCTGTATTCTCCACGTATAATCCCTGTATTACCTAGATATCACAGATATAGTGCTTCAGTTACACGTAGGCTTAAATGAAAACTTAGTGGAAGTTGAGGTGAGTTGTACCATGGAAAGCGAATAAACGGAGAAACGAATGATGACCACTCAAACTCGACCAAGCTCAACCCTCCAGAAGAATGCAGAAGTTCTTCACACGCTTTACGGACTGCTTGATAGCGATCGCGAGCCTACCGACTCGGACGCCATGAGCCTGCGTTATCTTTACGCGAGTTCGTAGAAGCATTACGATCCTCATTTTACATGAGGTCTACATTCGCTGTCTCCTGTGCACTCCCGGCAAAAGAGATAGAGAAACCGTGGGGGCGGAATGCTCAATTCCTGCCCTCACACCTTTCCAACAATTTCCCTGACGTTGACTTATTCTGCCGTTAGAGTTATATCCCTCCACCGCGCATTGCCGATAGTTTACAGTTTCAGGCGGGAAAAAAACTCACAAAAGAATTCACTAGAACACGTGTTCCAAGAGAGGTGGCAAGATGTGCCGCCGACTGGGCGTACGCTCGTGATTCATATAGCACAATTCTCAAGCGTTATCTACGTGAGTTGACTGCCTGCTGTGGACCAGGAGTGTGACAAACGATGAACAAGTATCCAAGCAAAGAACCCGTTCTGGTAACATGTGGCCTACCCTATGCCAGCGGGGAAATGCACATAGGTCATCTTCGGACCTATGTTCCTGCTGACGTGTTTGTTAGACTTCTGAAGAAAATGCAAACCGAGGTTGTTTTCATCTGCGGGTCAGATACACATGGTACTCCGGTTATTGTGAAAGCAGAAGAAGAAGGTGTGACTCCCAAGGAAACCTATCAAAAATATCACAAGATACTGTCTGACACTTTCCCCAAGCTTAACATATTCTTCGATAACTATGGGCACACTGACAACCCCGAGAACCATAACAGAACCAACCAGATTGTGACCACTCTTCAAAAGAATGGATACATCTACGAGAAAGAAATTGAAACCCCATTCTGTAACACCTGCGGTCGGTCTCAACCGGACCGATTCGTACGAGGGACTTGCCCTTACTGCGGTTCAGATGCTCGTGGAGATGAGTGTGATCAAGGATGCGGCAGATATATCGAACCCGGATTGATACTGAACCCTAGGTGCGCAATCTGTGGCAATCCCACACGCCCCATCACCAGAAAACACCAATTTCTAAAGTTGAGTGCGTTTGAAGACTTCCTGAAGGACTTCCTCACCAACGTGGATGGCACCAAGAACGCTCGGAACTACGCTCTAGGCTGGATAAAGGAAGGTCTAAGGGATTGGTGTATAACACGTGACTTGGACTGGGGTTTCAAGTTTCCTGGCGATGAGAGTCTAACTCTCTACGTTTGGGTGGATGCACCTATCGGCTACATCTCGGGCACGGAGATTTGGTCTAAGAAGATTGGTAAGCCGAAGGAATGGGAAAAATACTGGAAGCCAGGAAACAGTCGCCTCGTTCACTATAT
Source organism: Candidatus Thorarchaeota archaeon (assembly GCA_030642465.1). GTDB lineage: Archaea > Asgardarchaeota > Thorarchaeia > Thorarchaeales > Thorarchaeaceae > WTCK01. The sequence goes on from DAOWNS010000282.1 coordinate 2,294, forward strand.
CGGTCAGGATATCGTGTATCATCACTGCATCTTCTGGCCTGCCATGCTGAAGGGCAGCGGCTACAACCTACCTGATGCAATAGTTGCGTCTGGAATGCTCAAGATAGAAAATCACACCTTCAGCAAGAGCAGGGGTTATGTCGTATGGGTACGAGAGGACTATCTCGACAAGGGCCTCGACGCGGATTATCTCCGCTACTTCATGGTGTCAAGCACTTCGCAAACAAAGGATTTGGATTTCTCTTGGCAGAGCTTGGCAGACAAGGTGAATAACGAGCTAGTGGCGACCTTTGGCAACTTCATCTACCGGGGTCTTCACTTCGCCCAGAAGCACTTTGGCGAGGTCCCGAAAGGAGAACTCGATCCGAAACTAAGGAAGGACATAGAAAAGACAATCGAAACCATCATCTCTGCTACGAATGAGTACGAGCTCAAGAAGGTAAGCGATGCAATCTTGCGTCTTGCATCGGTTGGTAATGAGTACTTCCAGGCGAATGAACCTTGGAAGTTGGTGAAGGCAGACAAGGCCAAAGCAGGTGTCGTTCTCTACAATGCAATCGCCCTTGCTAACGCACTAGCAGTTCTCATTGAACCAATCATGCCGTCTGTGGCTGAGAAGGTCTGGAATCAACTGGGG
>DAOWNS010000349.1 GCA_030642465.1 Candidatus Thorarchaeota archaeon
CAATGAGTGTATGATTCGACGTGTTCTAATTCAAGTAATTCCAGAACCTCGTCGTTTTTTCCCTCAAAGAATGACATGAATACCATTTTCATGAAGATTCTCCTTCAATATGATTCTTCCTACTTTCAAATATAGAATAGATCACCGGTACAAGCACCAGCGTCACAAGTGTTGAAACCAACATTCCGCCAATAACCGTAATCCCCAACGGTTTCCACATCTCAGAGCCTTCGTTTTGGCTGAGTGCCATTGGCAACATCCCAAACATCGTTGTAAGTGCTGTCATAAGAACAGGCCGCAATCGGTGTTTGCCACCCAGCGAGACCGCCTCAATCAGTTTGAGTCCGCGCTTGCGAAGGATGTTGGTGTAGTCGATCAGAACAATTGCGTTCTTAACAACAATGCCAACCAAAATGATGACACCAATGAACGACATGAGACTCAAAGTCGTCTGAGTGATGATGAATGCCCAGATTACTCCAACAAAGGCAAATGGAATAGAGAACATGATTATAAATGGGTCGCGGAACGATTCAAATTGTGATGCCATAATCATATAGACAAGCACCATACTCAGTATCAGGAGGAGAAATAAATCTTTGAACGATTCTTTCTGTTCCTCGACTGACCCGCCGAAGGTCACATCTACTCCTTCTGGTATTTCTATTAGCTCAAGTTCTTCGGCAATATCAGCTGCGACATCTCCCAAGGGACGTTTGAATATCTCGGCACCAACTTTCACTATTCTCTCGCGGTCCTGTCTCTTGATCTCGGTGGGGCTGGTGGACTCCTCAATGGTAGCTAAGCTACCCAGCCGAACTGTGCTTCCACTTCTTGTAGTTATCACGAGTCTTTTGAGGTCTTCGATGTTTTTTCTCTTGTCCTCTTTGGCTCTAAGAAATATTTCATATTCGTCTCCACCCTCTCGATACTTACTCGCTTCAGAACCAAGAACCTGCGTTTTCAAAGCATCCGAAATATCTCCAAGATTGGTGCCAAGTAAAGCAGCCTTCTCTCTGTCGATTCTTATCAGGAGTTCAGGTCTGCCTGAACCTCTGGATATCTTTGTATCTTTCGTTCCGGGTGTGTTTTCTACAATTCCCTTTATTTGTCGAGCAAGTGCATTGGTTTTGTCAACATCATGGCCAATTATATTAATCGTAATTGGTTTGTCTCCTCCAAAAAGGATACTTCCCATAGGATTGCCAGCTTTAACATCCAGCTTGAGGATGCCGGGGACGGTCTCTGCGTAACGTCTGATGACATCGGCTACTTCGACACTGGATCTGTCTCGGAGCTTCTGCTCAACCAATTTGGCTCCCACCATACCAACATGAGAACCACCAGCCTGACCCATTGCTGCTGACATACCGGTGCTTGACTGTCCTGCCCGATAGAACAGGTGTTTCATTTCCGGAACACTATCTTTGAACACCTGCGCTAATTCTTCTGCCACCTTAGCAGTAGCTTCCATTCGAGTTCCCGGAGCCATCTCGAAATTAATCTGTATATCACCTGAGTCTCCTTCAGGGATAAACTCGGTTGATATGAAGGGCACCAATCCTCCTGAGCCGAAGAAAATAACTGCTGCTACAAGGATCGTCTTTTTCTTGTTTCCCAGCGTCCACTTCAAGAGTGTTGCATATTTTATCTCAATAGTTTCAAACCAACGTTCACTTAAGCGATAGGCTCTCCTCACCAATGACGAATGCCCAGCTGTCATCGTATCATTGGACTTGCGCAGCATTCTGGAGGCAAGTGCTGGTGTCAGGGTAAGCGAAGCAAAGAGGGATGCAAGAATTGTAATTATGACCGCTGCCGCAAGCTGTGTAAACATGATGCCAGTTAACCCACCTGCAAAGAGCATTGGAGCGAAAACTGCTACTACGGTCAACGTAGAGGCCATAACAGCCAGTCCAACCTCGGAAGTTCCATAAACAGCCGCTTCCATCGGGCGAGAGCCACTTTCAACATGTCTTGTAATATTCTCCAATACAACAATGGCATCGTCAACAACCAATCCTACAGCTATAGCAAGACTCATCAGCGAAACCATGTTGATTGTGTAGTCAAGCAATAGG
>DAOWNS010000106.1 GCA_030642465.1 Candidatus Thorarchaeota archaeon
AATACTCCAAGATGTCCTCCAACACAAGCTCCACATGTTGAGTTCGTGACAATAGCCCCTGCTTGAATGAAGGTTTCAATGTAACCCAGTCTGAGCGCTTGAAGGTAAATTTCTCTGCTGGCCGGAGTGATGATCATTCTTAGGTTCGGGTTGATTTGTTTGCCTTTCAAGATTCTTGCGGCTATTTCCAAATCCTCTAGTCTTCCATTGGTGCATGAACCGATGAATGCTTGATCTAGCTCAACTCCCTCTACTTCCGACACCGGCTTTCCATTGGACGGGCTATGCGGAACAGCCACTATTGGTTCAATCGGCTCCTTTTGCAGGTCTATGTCGATTTGCTTCACGTATTCGGCATCGTCATCTGGAACAACCTCTTTCCACTTGACGCCAGGCGCCCTTGTCGCCACCCACGTCCGAACTGCGTCGTTGACCTTCATCAATCCGCTTTTTGCCCCAGCTTCGACACTCATGTTAGCAATTGTCATTCTCGATTCAATCGACATGGCGTCTATCGTGGGCCCGTGGAATTCAATTGATTTGTAGTTCGCCCCATCTGGTCCTAAATCAGTCACAATCTTCAGTATCAAATCTTTGCTCATCACCATCTCAGGAAGGTCTCCACTGATGTCGATTCTGAGCGATTCTGGTACTCGGAACCAACATCTTCCTGTAGCGATGATGAGTGCGCTATCCGTAGCCGCCAAGCCTGTTGAGAACGCGTTGAAGGCTCCATAGCTTGTGGAATGTGAGTCGGATCCGATTACGAGGTCTCCGGGCTTCACGAGGCCCATTTCAGGCAGTACCTGATGACAGATTCCACAATTCACATCACAGAAGTGCTTGATGCCGTGCTTGGCGACAAACTCACGATTCCTTCGGTGAATCTCCGCGCTCATGGAGTCTTTTGCTGGTGCCCAGTGGTCATTCACGACTAGTATTCTCTCTGGGTCCCATACCTTTTCCACGCCCATCTCTTCTAGGATTGGGATGATTCTTGAGCCCAGAACCTCATGCACCATCAGGAAATCGACCGTCGCTTCTACTATCTCTCCAGCTGTCGCGTCGCCCTTCTTGGTATGTGACCCTAGAATTTTCTCAGCCAGTGTTTTGCCCAATTACATCACCTCATAGTGAGGTCTTCCGAATTCGATCTGCTATTGCAGTAGCCACTGTTTCAGTAGATGATGGTGTGATACCTTTCCAATTACCTGTGCAGATATCGTAAGTCCGAATCTTACCTTCTTTGAGTACATCAGCTACGGATTGTGTTATTAGCTCACCCGCCTTGGCGACGTTCTTGTCCTTTCTCGTGGCGCCAAGCCAATCAAGCATCATTGCGCCTGCTAGGATTGATGCGATTGGATTCGCCTTGTTCTGACCCGCATGCTTTGGTGCTGATCCATGAACCGGTTCGAACACTCCTTTTCCTTCACCGATATTGCCTGCCGGAGCCATCCCTAGCCCACCTTGAATGGATGCACCTAGATCCGTAATGATGTCCCCAAATTCATTGGGTGTTACGAGCAAGTCGTAGTACTCTGGCTTTCTCAGGCACCATTGTGTCCAGGCATCAACATAGGCATAGTCGCGTTCCACCTGTGGGTAGCCCTGTGCCACCTCGTCATAGGTTTCCCTGAACAACTGGCAGCCTGCGAGTAGATTGCTCTTGTCAACACAAGTAACTCTCATGACACCATCAACAGGTGCTCCCTGCTTTCTCGCGACTGACTGCTCAAATGCGAACTTGGCTACTCTTTTCGCGCCCTTCTTTGTTATCACGCGCAAGTCCACGGCAAGCTCGGTTTCCCCGCCCTTCTCCAGTCTTCCTCTTGCAGGGGTGTATAGCCCCTCCGTATTCTCGCGGATGATTATCATGTCAATGTCTTTGTGAGTCTTCTCTGCAAGTGGAGTTGGGACCCCTTCGTAGAGCTTAATTGGGCGTACGTTGGCGTACAGGTCAAGCTGGAATCTCAATCCCAACACAATATTGTAACCTGCTAGGTTCTTATCCGGAAGTCTTACCTGTTCACCATCAGGTCCGACAGCTCCCACTGCTCCTAGCAAAACTGCATCAGCCTTTTCCTTGGTGAAGGTTTCTGCTTCTTCTGACCATTCTCGCCCTGCCTTGAGATAGTATTCTCCCCCACATTCATACTCAATTGGTTCCAGCTGAAATCCACTGACCTTCTCTTCGGCGGCCAGCAAGACACGGAGCGATGCGGGTATCACTTCCCTTCCGATTCCGTCGCCAGGTAGAACTGCTATTTTGTATTTCCGGGGCAAATTGCCTCACCTAGTAGCTCCCTAGCCAGCCCAAATTATTTCCTCTGTCGTCGAGCAGGCTTACCATTGTGTCAATCATCTTCCCATCAACATATCTTACTCTGCATCTAATGGTGAATTGTTTCTTACACTTTTCGCATTCCACAAGCCAGTCCTCTACAACCACCTCAATGCCGCGTCCCCGGATACTCGGCGGATCCTTTGTGACACTAATCACTGTGAGTTCTTTTCCATCACAGGCATAAGTGCACTCTTTGAGCGGAATCGGTTCCATCCCTCTTCTGCCGAGAGCAACAAAGACCACATCTGGCAAATCATCAATCGTTGGGCCTTCTTCCAAGTATCGCACCGGTCTTGGGTTTCCCACCGCTACGTATTAATTGAATGGTTGCAATGACCTCAACTATGAGACTCGTCAGCTATTCACGGCTTGGAGTACCATCTATCGGGGTGGAAACAGAATCCGGTATCTTGGACATACCCGAGGCGGCGTCTCGCTTTGGACGGAAGTACAACGTTGGAGGCCACGGATTCCCGGCTACCATGAAACATCTCCTACGATGGGAATCAGGTATCGAAGTTGTTCAGCAAATCGTTGAAAGCTTTGAGAATACGACCCCAACGGAACGTCCTATGGTATATGAAGAATCTGAAACCAAGCTCGAGGCACCGATCTCTCGCCCCGGCAAGGTTGTAGCGCTAGGTCTCAATTACAGAGCGCATATCGAAGAAACAGGCAGAGAGGTTCCTGATTTCCCAGTGATTTTTTGCAAGTTCTCCTCAAGTATTGTGGGGCCTGATACTTCAATCCTCCATCCTAAGGTCACCAAGAAGCTCGATTGGGAGGTTGAGCTAGGTATTGTGATTGGCAAGGTATGCAGGAACGTGGCCAAGAAGGATGCACTGGATTACGTAGCGGGCTACACAGTAATCAATGACTTGAGCGCGCGAGACCTGCAGCGTGGGGATGTCCAATTCATTCGTGGCAAGTCATTAGATGGATTATGTCCTATGGGTCCATGCATTGTGACAACTGACGAACTGGGCGATGCTTCTGGTCTCGAACTCCGCACAAAAGTCAACGGAATAATTAAGCAGCAGTCTAACACCTCTGATCTTCTCCGCGATGTACCGACAATAGTGTCCTACTTATCAGAGTACTTTACTCTTGAACCTGGAGACGTCATCGCAAGTGGCACACCATCAGGAGTTGGTGCCGCTCGAGACCCTCCGGAATTCCTCAAGCCTGGTGACGAGGTTGAGCTGTTCATTGAGAAAATCGGGTATCTTCGAAACAAAATTATCTAGGGCTCTCATTTCGCGAACTCAAGTCGAACAATCTGCCCTTGCTTGAATTGCTGTCTAACAGCCACGACCTCTGGTGCAATAATCTCTATCTTGACCTGTTCATCGCTTACATATGCTCGCTCAGGCGTCCAGTTTTCTCCGAAAACAAAGAAAATCGCCTCGGGTTCATTTGTAGTCCTGGCCACTATGACTCGTAGTGCACGCTCTTCCGGATTCCATTCTAGCTGGGAGAGCTCAACCGCACCTTGAGTGAAGTGCATGCTTGTGCTAAGCACGTCTGGAGTGTCTCCAGCGGGTCTGATGCACAGTAGTCGACAGGAGTGTGGTTTCAGCCCCATTAACTCAATGTTGCCCTCAGAAAGGCCCTCATAGCGTTCATCCCAGAAATCAAAAACATGATGGAATGCGTTTTCATCCAGTCCAATCTCACTCAGTGAGAAAGAGGCCCCAACGGGCTTTTCTGTAAGGTTAATTGCTGCGACTACAGCCCATCTCCCCAGAGGGGTTTCGATTGGAAGAGCGAACAGGCGAGGCTCGGCTTCAACGAGTGCGTCAAGGGCAATTCCTCCACGTCTGTAGGCTGGCAAGATCTTCTCTAAGAGATGAATGCGCTCCTTAGAAACCTCCATGATTCGGTCGCTTAGCATGATGCTACCCCCACTCAGAGCGACGACAGAGAGCCAGAGCTTAATCTCGTCCAAAGTAAGGCTATTGTCATCCTGTCTAACAAGAACACAATCACCATCATTTATCCACCATCGATCATGAAGAATTGCTCTTGACATCGTATTGATTGCACACTGGTACACGCCTCCTCCCCAATCGTACTTCCACACGGTGGCAATGTCATTTCCGATTCTCATTGCGTTTACAATACCAATGCTAGGTCCGAGTGGTGCTCCGCACCCCAGGATGAACGCATCTCCTACTGCATGTCTGATTGCTTCCAATCCTCTCCTCAAGGTTTGTCCGCGTGTCATTCTCTTGTTGCGTCGAACTCCCTCCAAGCATGCATGGTATAAGAAATCGATTTTGAAGTAATCAAAGCCCTCTTCTTTCAACTTCTTGAACACGCTCTCAATGTGACTGATGACTTCAGGGTTCGTCAGGTCAAGGGCGTAGAACTTTCCAAGCCACAGTGGATTCTCGCCAACAACTGAAAACCTACCATCGGCATCCTTGACAAACCAATCTTGTTCGTTCTTGAATAAATCAGAGTGCTCTGAAGCGATGAACGGAGCTACCCAGATTCCTGCTTTGAACCCGAGTTTATTGATCTTCTTCACAAGTGTGTTTAGACCATTCTTGAACCTGTCATTCTCGGTCCAATCGCCCACGGCCTTTTGATAGCCGTCGTCTATCTGAATCCACTCAATATGCTCCGGAAGTATCTCTTTGAGGGCGTGTGCGTTTGCTTCAATCTCTTTTTCATCAGGAGTAGTGAAATAGAAGTACCAGCTGCACCAACCTTGTGGCACTTTGTCCCAGCCGAGAGCTTTCATTCTTTTGGATACAATCTCAACATAAAGTGCTAATATCTCGAGTGCATGGTCGCCTGCTACAATGAACAGCTCTTCGGATACAATTGTTTCCTTGTTCAAGACTGGAATATCATCACAGAGACTAGATGCCACCAGTTTTTCAAGTCTATTTTCCTCGTGTTCACGACCATACACCGAAATTGTGGAGAACTGATTTGCCATTGTAATAAATCCAAGAACTAGAGCCTTCTTGGTTTCAGCGTCGTTCACTACTGTGTAGAAGTGACTAATGTTTTCTCCGCTCTTAATGGGTACCGCTTGACTGAGTTCCCAGGAATGGAATCCGTTCTTGAAGAATCGAATCTTGCGGCCATTCCATCCAGTCAGTAGCCTTGATGAATCGTCCACGTCAAGGACAAATGGGTTGATCGACTTGATTTTGAGTTCCTCGTCTGATCGGCTTTTGAATTGAACACTGCACATGTAGCACGGAAGGTGCCTTATCACGCTGAGTTTGAGGTTCATTTCACCTCCTTTATCAGGTTCCTGCAGTCTGAAGACAACCGCCTTACCTTGTCCCATATCGTCTTCGAAGTCCAGTGTGCTGAAGGCTTTGTAGGTCATATTGCGAGAATCGAACGTGTGCTGATCTGTTTGTACTTGCACGTAGCTGCGCGAGAAGACATCATTTCCAGCAACTAAATCGGTGAACGTAAGGAGGCCTAACCGGGTATTGAATGAAATGCAAACTAAACCATTGCTAAGGATGACTGCATCGTCGGTGACCTCCAACATGCAATCCTGACTAGTATCTGGCAAGGAGTTTGTCTCCCATGTGGCTATGCGTCTATTCACCGTGGACCTCTTATGCTTTCTCGAAGATTAGAGCTCTGATGCACGGGTTTCCGCTTCTTCAGCCTCTGCGTACTCAAACAGCCTCTTATGAGCCTGTGCAAGTAGATTCCAAACCTCTTTGTCCTTGGGTTGAAGTTCAAGGTAACGCTTGAGGAAATCTCTCATGTCTTCGCTCTTGTTGAGCTTTTCATAGCACAGAGCACTATAGTACAATGCCCTCTTGTGGTCCTTCCCCGGGCCTATGACCTCATTGAAGGCCTCAAGGGCGGCTGTCCATTCTTGCTCCTCGAAAAGCACCAATCCATCCTTGAATCTATCTTCAAGCTCCTGGTACTCCGACATTCTTGACGAGTAGCTTCCTAAGAGCGTGCAAGAAGTGCAGCACACGAACATAGACATGAGAACAACTGTGAACCCGATAATAATCCCCGGATCTAAAGCTATGTACCCGTAACCTGCGAGAAAAGCCAGTCCGCCGCCGCTGATAATAATGACAGCAACTCCCAAGCCAATTCTCTTGAAACTGAGCTTCTTTGACATATCCGATGAATTTTCAGGGGCCATAGCTCGAACCTCAGACTATCGGAACAGTCTTGGCTTTTAGGTATGGCGAATCAATCAACGGAATTCGAGTTTCGGATATCGAGCTCGGAGATCTTTTTCTTTTCCC
>DAOWNS010000108.1 GCA_030642465.1 Candidatus Thorarchaeota archaeon
CGCCATCTGCGTATTGCTCCGGGAAACAAGGTGGCATCCCCAAGCACAGCGGCGGGCGACCTCAATAAAAGTGTCTATTGCTGCGGGACCAGCAATGCTACTGCGCTTATTAGTAGGATGGCAGCAAAGTGCCATGACTCTCTGGTTGAGATATTTGAAGAACAAGCTCCAGACATCGAATTCAGCTCGTATGTGACGCCGCTATTGAAGACCATGATTGTGCACGGCTGTTCATGGGGTGAGATCTCGGCGCGGCTTCAAGAAATACTTCAGACCCCGGATAATGGGAGGTATATTCGAAACTGGATCAGTCAGTGGTTGGGGTATGGCGTCCCGGATAGCTCTCGTGTTCTCGATTGTACAGAACAGCGCGCAACCCTCTTGGGTTTTGGGCAGCTCAACGATGAAGAAGCGCATTTATTCAACTTGCCGCTTCCCCCTTCGCTTGGGGCACGCCTCGATAAACGTCGGCTGACCGTTACTCTGTCCTGGCTATCACCTCTTGCAGTAAGCACTCAACGCTATCGAACCGCAAGCTTGTGGTTTGAAGTTGAAGGCGGAACACTGGCCCCCAACAGGCAAGAGGCCGAATGGCGTGCAGTGCGGCGAGGAACCGTTCAGCACGAAGTGTTTGAAGGCGAATCAGCTATGCCGATATCTGACGGCGACTTCCTCACGATAAAAGTTAATTGTCGAAAAGATGCTGCAAAGATACAGGCACCAGTGGCTTACGGTCTTGCCGTGTCCCTTGAAGTTGCCGAGGGACTCAACGTTGCGATATACAACGAAATTCGTACCCGTATAGCGCCCGCTGTTGAAATCCGAACGAGAGAGGGGCGCTGACATGATCAAAATCACCGAAGATGCCATAGAACAGACCGCCCTTGAGTGGCTGGAGACTCTCGGCTACGAAATAGCCTATGGGCCGGACATTGCTTTTGACGGGTCGTCTCCTGAGCGCGACCAAGAGGCGAATTACACAGATGTGGTGTTGCTCGGCCGGCTGCGTTCGGCGCTGGAACGTATCAATCCTACCTTGCCTGCCGATGCAATCGGCGAAGCTGTCCGCAAGATTACTCGTCCCGAGAGTCCGTCCCTGATCGAGAACAATCACGAATTTCAAAAGATGCTCACCGATGGTGTTGATATTTCGTGGATGGGTGTAGACGGCGAGAAGCACGACAAGGCATGGCTGGTTGATGTGGCCAATCCCGACAATAACGACTGGCTGGCGGTCAATCAATTTACCGTGGTGGAGGACCTGTCGGGGTGGTGTGGCATACGCAGGGCTCAGGTAAAAGCTTGTCGATGATGTTTTTTGCCGGCAAGGTGATCCGGCATCCTTATATGAAAAATCCGACGATACTGGTGATCACCGATCGCAACGATCTGGACGATCAGCTTTTCGGCACCTTTTCCAATAACCGCGAACTGTTGCGCCAAACTCCGGTTCAGGCAGGAGGACGGGCCAATCTGCGGGAGCTGCTGCAAGTTGCTTCCGGCGGTGTTGTTTTTACCACCATCCAGAAGTTTCTGCCTGAAAACAAAGGCGACAGCTACCCTCTGCTGTCTGAGCGGCGCAATATCGTTGTTATCGCCGACGAGGCGCATCGCAGTCAGTACGATTTCATCGATGGCTTTGCCCGGCATATGCACGACGCCTTGCCGAATGCCTCCTTCGTTGGTTTCACCGGCACACCCATTGAAAGCTGCTAGCTCAGGATCGAGAACTGAACTCGCTGCATCCATTGCAGTTAATGGAGGTGCACGGAAGATTTCCAGGTCCTTCACCAAGAAGATGCAAGTCCGTCCTATCTCATCCACCCATTCTGTCTTCACAAGACCTAATTCCTCGAATGGGGCGATGATAGAATCCACGCTTACGCTAGGGAGACCTGTAACCATCTTAAGCCATTCTTCGAGATTCTCTTTGGATATGCCGCCCTTCCAAAGCTTCGGGAACACCGCACGAGAAACCTCATCAGAAAAGAGACGAGCAAGACGAGACTCATCGGTCATTCCAGCGAGTCTGATTATTCTACGGTATGTGTTGTCAAGTTCAACCTGCAGCTCAGCGTCAGTCATTGATACAACTGCGTTAGTGATTGGTGATACGATAGAGGTAATTGCGGCCTCATAGACCTTGGGATCCTCAGTGGGTGTAAGTAGCAAGGAGATGCAATATTGTTCTTCTTCCCTTACAAGCCCGGTATAGTACGATGCAACATTATATTCTTCGCCGCCGATTCGAATGCTCAGGGAGGCAAAGCCTGCAGTGGCATCACCCATGGCGTGCGATGTGAAAATACGCATTATCTCCGTGTTGAGATCTTCGCGGTAGTAATCAGCAAAATCTCCTGGAACTTTTGCCTTGAGAACAGCCCCTATTTTCGAGTCCCAATCTATAAGTAACATCGCTACTGGCATGATTTTCGTCTCCGGTCCCAAAGCGGCTGGCTATTTGGAGTGGTCCGATATCGTTTCCGAGTGCTTGACTAAAAAAGCTTGTCACTAGTCACTTCGCTATTCAACAGAAAACAAACGAGTAGAAGTCATTTAGTAATATGCCCGTAATACATGCTATTTTCGATTTTTTACGTAATGATCAATCTCACGGTACACTTCAGATGTTACTTCTTCTAGCGTTCTTGAAGCATCCACAACTACATACTGGCCATCATCTTCCTGAGTCATGGCAAGGTATGCCTCACGAACCTTGATGAGACGGTCGACCTGCTCAAATTGTTCATTTTTAGTTCCGTTTCGTTGAAGAGCCCTTTCAAGACCTACTTCAACAGATACATCCAAGATGAAGATGATGTTTGGTTCCGGTGCACCTATCTCCTCTCGATTCCTGAGAAGAATCTCCTTCCATGGGATGCCAGTGCTGACACTCTGGTAAGCACCTGAAGCGAAAAAGTATCGATCCATTAGCACAAGTTTGCCAGCCTCAAGCGCGGGGCGAATCCGATTCTCAACATGCCATTGTCTGTCAAGATGGAATAGGCTGAGCTCCTCGTCTGGTGTGAGCTCCCCCTTTGGTGATCGTTCCCGGATCTCCAAGCCCCACTGGCTCTCATTGGTAGGCTCTCGGAGTCGCACAACATCATAGTTTTTGCTGAGGCGCTCAACGAGCAATTCAACCACAGCAGTCTTGCCAGCCCCGTCTATTCCTTCCAGAACGAAAAGGAAACCGGGATGCTCATCATGTCGTTGGCTATTCACAGGTAGGGTTCGCCTCTTTGGAAGAGTTACTGAGCAGCCGTCACATAGTCGTATTAGATGCTTCGGTGTGAATTGATGTGACATCCAGTCGAGGGCAATTCTTTTATACCCGCCTCAATTTTCATAGGATAGGTTAACCTATCCTAGGAGTTGATGAATGTACTTGCAGCCAAGCTGATTCCGGCGCTTCTAATTGCAGCACTAATCAGTCAACCCGCTGGAGCATTCATAGGAGAATTTTCCCACGAGATTGCTGCGACGGATATGCGGCTTCAGTTGGATTTCGGCAATGGAACTGTACTAGAGTTCCACGACGTTGAGGGTACAAACGTTCTGAATGTGGCCGAATCGGTTACCGAGGTTGAAGTGATCTGGTATGGCGACCTCGTATTTGTGACATCAATCGCCGGCACGCCAAACAACGAATCTGCAGGTCTATGGTGGCAGTATTGGGTGAACGAAGAGTTGGGACCCGTTGCCGCAAACAAGTACCAAGTTCAGGATGGCGACGTTGTTTCTTGGAGGCGCATTCCTCCTGAAATGGAGCCCACAGACGGACCCACTGACTACACAATCATTGGAGGAGCTGTTGTTCTTGCAGTCATTGGTTTGGGTTTCCTGTTCTTTCTCTCAACTAGGAAGCAAAAGGAGTGAAAATGAAATGCAAATGAGAGGTCTACTGATCGCGTTCTTTGTAATGTGTTTTCTGACTACTAACGTTGTGGCAAGCTCAGACGACTACTATCAACCGCTTGTTCCCAGTCCGCAGGGCAATACTGTTGTCAATTGGAGAATGGTAGAAGTTCCTGAGCTAGCTGTGCAATGGGGTTGGACCGGTGAAGGTGCTTGGCTCGCTGACAGCGCAAGCATTATGTCCTTCACGATAACAACGTTGGACGAATACACAACCGGAGACCTGACGATTGGGAACTTCACTATCGAAGCTAACAATACTGATGTGGCCAGAGAACTAGTTCTCGGAGTCTGGGGGTTAACTCCGTTCTTCCCAGGGCTGGTTGTAGCAATTGGTCAGGACAATCTTGATGATCTCAACGTCACTGCATATGCTTCAGCAGAAAGGGTGCAGGGGAATTACTTGAATGGAACCATGGAATCGTCGTATGAACCAGTTGTTGTCGGGGGAACCTCTTACGACTGCATAGTGTTTGACTATGAGCAAGACCCGTCGGGCTATGGGGAGCCACAAAGAACGTATCTTGCCTACGACACGTTGACTGGCGTTCTCGTCCGAGCGAACACAAGCGTTACATTCGCAAACGAGTACATACTCGTTCTAGAGCTTCAGTCCATCCTCCCACCGGGACCAAACATGCTACTGATTGTGGGAGGTTTGAGTGTAATCGCAATCGTGGTGATTGTGATAGTTGTCGTCAAGCGCAGATAGAACGCAGAACGTGAGGCCTGCCAGATGGAAGCCCTTCGTGCAAGGCATTCGATGAAACCGAGTCGAAGGGTTTCTATCACCAGCATCATGACTGCGTTGGCTTTGGTAGGTAACTACTCGCTTGTCAGTATTCCGAATGTTGAGCTGGGTTCGACCATCCTATTCACAACTGCGTTCGTTTTCGGTTTCCCGTTGGGAATCACATGCGTACTGCTCATGTCCATCATCTACGCTTCATTCAATCCATGGGGTGGTTTCATACCTCAGATATGGCTCGCTCAGGTTGCAGGGTGGGCGTTTATGGTCGCAGTGGGAGCGCTGGTGGGGCGCGGACGTTCTGGAGATAGCAACAGTCTACTCTTCCGACTGGAACTCGCTATCATGGGAACATTCACTACGTTGTTCTTTGACCTAATCACCACCCTCGGCTACTCGTGGGCTTTCGGAGTTCCTTACTTGGCGGCACTGGTGACGGGAATTCCCTTCCTGATTATTCATATTATGTCGAATGCGTTCTTGTTTGCAGCTGTTACACCTGGACTGAATTCCATCCTGAAGACGCATTTTCAGTTCGCTCTCTGGGATGAACAAATGGAACTCATCCAGGAGATTAGCGAAGAATAAAAAGCAGGGCACCAGAGGTATAGATGGACGTTGATTAGGGTGACATGGAAAAATGCGTTTGTTCATCTTGCTAAACCTGCAGATGGTCGTGTGCCGCCTGTGTTCAAGCCCTATCATGCGGCCGTTGCACTCATGATGATTGGTAGAGAGCAGCCCCTAGGACGCTACGAGCTTTGTGAGAACCTGTCAATTGGTGAAGGCAGTGCTAGAACACTTTTGAAGCGCTTAGCAGAGTCAGATTACATTGCCGCGGATGGCAAGCAGGGACAAAGACTGACTGATGCAGGAGCTGCCCTCTTTAAGACTTTTTCAAGCGATGTGCCTATCGGACTCTTTCTAGATATAGCACCGTTGATAGTTCACAGTCAAGCATTCGCAAACCTTGTGAAGGGACAAGCAGCCAAAATCACAGACGGAATCAGGCAACGGGATGAGGCAATCATTCAAGGAGGATACGGCAAAGCGGGTGCAACAACCCTGATTCAAAGAGGTGGTCTACTAGTAATGCCGCCAGACAACTTCAATGTGCTCTCTGCCTATGAGAGGGAAACAATTCTCATATTGGATAGTCTTCGACCAGATGAAGATGACGTGATTATTGTTGGGTCAGCAGAGGATCCAAACTTGGCCAGAGAGGTATCCATGGCGGCAGTGATGACTCTCTTTGATGAGGAGTAAGAATGCAGTCGGATCTATTTGGTAACGTCCCAGAGATTGTTATTGACATCCACGAAACCGGTGGCAAACGCATGAATGCGGTCAAGCATTTGATGTCCATGCTTGACAAAAAGCAGACCACCTATGTAATCCAGAAAATACCAATCGGAGACATTCTTGGAACCAATGGGATAGCAATAGAGCGCAAGACCGTGAGTGATCTAGTGAATACTCTGAAGGGCAGCAGCTCTGGCGTTCCTCGTCTGACCAAGCAGATGGATGCATTGCTTGAATATGAGAAACCATACCTCTTGATAGAGAACATTCTATCAATCAGGCGAGACCCCATGAAGAAGTGCGTCTATGTCCCGTTCTCTAGCAAGAAGACGAAGAATAAGGGCTACTTCGTTACCCTGGAGCGGGCTAGTTACATTCATCCGAGCTCTCTTGATGCTTTGATCGAGAGCGTTCAAGAGAGGGGTATTACGATAATCAAAGGCTTCAATGCACTCCACTCCGCGGGACTTCTCTTTGGCATTCTTGAAGGCGGAGAGAAGAAAAAGAAGGGTAAAGGCCAAAGGTTACCAGTGATTCGGACACGCAAGGGCCTAGA
>DAOWNS010000256.1 GCA_030642465.1 Candidatus Thorarchaeota archaeon
AAAAGGATTGCGCGTGACATCGAGATGATACTCGTTGAAAGCGTTGCAAGCAACATCTCGATTGATCTGCTCCGTCAGGCTATCGACATTAGATTTGATCCTGAGCTGATGGAGGACAAGGCCCTAACAGTCGAAATTATTGCAGAGGCCATAAGAGCCAAGATCAAAGCTAAGGGTGAGGTGGAGATAGGGGAGAACACGATATTCGTCTACCCAGCTAGCGAAACACTTGCAGATCTACAGCGTCTGAGTGAGAAGATTCGTGAGGTGCGAGTCAAGGGCATCGACGATGTCACACACGTTGTGATTCGCAAGGAATCAAATCGCTATGTCCTATATACAGAGGGTTCCAACCTTCAAGATGCTCTGGAGATAGCTGATGTCAATCCACACAAGATATACACTAACAATCTCAAAGAGATATACAAAGTTCTTGGGATTGAGGCCACCAGAAATGCAATAATCCAAGAGGCGATGAGCGTTCTGAATGAACAGGGCATGGATGTTGATGTGCGGCACATAATTCTCGTTGCTGACATGATGACTGCAGATGGTGCGATTCGTCAGATTGGTCGACACGGCATCTCAGGATCGAAGAACAGTGCTTTGGCTCGGGCCGCCTTTGAGGTGACTATCAAGCACTTGCTGGGGGCGGGCATAGCTGGGACAAAGGATCCGCTTAGAGGAATAACTGAGAATGTAATTCTCGGTCAGCTCATTCCGTTGGGCACTGGTTCCATCGATTTGCTGATGAATCCTCAGGGCGCTCCTAGCAAGAAGTAAGTTCTCAGAGGTAAAACTAGCGCATCAATCAATGTTACAATGCGGAAACATTAAAACAGAAGCCAGTTTGACGAGATTGTTTCTGGGCTTATTACGAAGTCGCAGTAATACAAAACGAGGTTATGACCATTGAGCCTTAATCAACCGATAGCAAGTGCAGTAAGCACAGGTGAGTGTCGCGTAGGGGCAAAGTCCTCTATCGATGCAATAAAGAGCGGTGCTGCAAAACTAGTTGTGGTTGCTGCGAATTGCCCGAAGAATGAATCCGACGACATTGAAACCTACGCACAACTTGCTGAGGTCAAGGTGCTAAAGTTTGAAGGCACATCCTGGGATTTGGGAGAGGTCATAGGCAAACCCTTCATGGTATCAGCGATCGCTGTGATAAAGCCAGGCGATTCCAAGATTTTGAAAGCTGTTTGAGGGATTCATATTGCCCCGAGTCAGACTCTCGATGGATGACATGGCCCTCATTGCTTCGTTCGAACGCATCACTGGCGCTTCCGCGATGGATGTGGTTCGGGATGACGAGGGTGATCGATTAATTTTCATTGTACGTTCGAAGCAGCTCGGCAAAGCTATTGGTCGAGGTGGTGCAAATGTCAAGGCAGCGGCTGAGGTCTTCGGCAGGCCTATTGATGTTGTTGAGATAGCTGAAACTGCAGAAGAGTTTGTGAAGAAGTCGCTTGCTCCCGCCCGAGTTGAACAGGTGAAACTCGTTAAACACAAGAATGGAAACGTGGTTGCCACAGTTACAGTCAAGCAAGCGGACAGAGGCATTGCCATTGGACGGGAGGGTCGGAATATCGCTCGCGCCCGAATACTGGCGAAGCGGCATTTTGACGTAACCAATGTAACAATTGCATAAGGGACCTGATGCACTCAGAGGCCATTTTGCAGCGAAATTCAATGAGATTGCTCTGGCTGTGTCATAACGCTTTTAAGCATACAAAAGGCGGGTGCCGTGACCACACGTAGAGAGCACTATGAATGGTGGTCGCATTATCACTACAGAGGCAAATCATTTGACTGGTTCAAAAAGCCCGATGGGCGAATTTGCAGCAAGACCCCTCCGGTCCAAGCGGAAGAAATACCGCTGGAAGAAGCCTAGCTTGAAGAGACGAATGCTCAAGCTGAAGCGAAAGACCGACCCACTAGAGGGTGCTCCGCAGGCACGCGGAATCGTATTGGAGAAGGTCGGCATTGAGTCAAAACAACCCAACTCAGCTATCAGAAAGGCCGTTAGGATTCAGCTCTCTAAGAACGGCAAACAGATCACCGCATTCATACCGGGTGATGGTGGGCTCAAGTATATTGATGAACACGACGAAGTCATTGTCGAGGGCATTGGAGGCGCAATGGGAGGAGCGATGGGCGATATTCCTGGCGTAAGATGGCGTTGTGTAAAAGTGAACGGAGTTTCCCTTGAGTCCCTTATCTACGGCAAGGCAGAGAAACCAATTCGTTAGGTGACAAAGATGGCTGAAGAAAAAACTGATGCACCAGTCCAAGAAGAGCCGAAGGCGCCAAGCCTACCAGTAGCCACGCCTGATTTTCTGTTGTTTAACAAATGGGATTCTACCGTAGTCCAAGTGAAGGATGTTGGTCTAGCCCGATACATCTCTCTGAGATCTGTCCTGATTCCACACACCGCAGGAAGACACAGCCACAAACGTTTCCACAAGAGCAATGTACCTATTGTGGAGCGTTTCGTGAACAAATTACTCAATGCAGGGCGGCGCAAAGATAAGAAGACACGAACTGGCAGGACCGCAGGTAAGAAAACACGTACAATCAACGTGGTCAAACGAGTCTTCGAGATTATTAATTTCAGAACTGGCCTCAATCCAATCCAAGTTCTTGTGACTGCTATCGAACACACTGCTCCTTCCGAGGAAACGACACGCATCTCCTATGGTGGAATGGCATATCCTCGTTCAGTAGATGTTGCTCCACAGCGCAGGATTGACCTCGCCTTGAAGTATCTCGCTGTAGGCGCAGTTCGTTCCTCACACAAGAACGCTAAATCGTTCGAGGAATGCATCGTCGATGAGCTGCTTCTTGCTTACAAAGGCGATTCCGGAAGCTATGGAGTTTCCAGAAAGGAAGAACGCGAGAGAGTGGCCCGTTCAGCAAGGTAGTATTTTCACTGGCCTTGTATCATCATCCTGTATCAGCAGAATTAATGCTGCGCTTCTCAACGTTTTCAGAGAACCTTATCAGAGAGATAGATTCCAGTCGATGCACTCAATGTGCAAGTGAAGAATCTGATGAGGAACGAGAGATGAACAAGTCTACTGCAGCATGGCTTACAATAAATCTCATTACAGTGGCTTGGGCATCTTCTCTCATTCTCGCAAAGATCGCTTTCCTAGAAGGGTTGACTCCCATCGTCTTCGTTGCGCTACGCTACACCATCGCTTGCCCATTTCTCATTGTAGCTGTCTACATGTCCAGTCGTCGGTCGAAGCTGCGTGGAGATATTAGGAGTAACTGGCGAATAATTCTGCTCGCTGGACTCACGGGTCCGTTTCTTTCCCAAGTGCTGCG
>DAOWNS010000311.1 GCA_030642465.1 Candidatus Thorarchaeota archaeon
AATCTGGGATGTACGATACAGTCCTTGTTGCTTCGGCTGAGAAGATGACTTCTGTTAGTACGAATCGGGCTACTGAGGCGCTGGCGGCAGCAGCAGATGACGAATTCGAATCCAGTATGGGCTTGACATTTCCGGGTGTCTTTGGAATCGCAGCCGTTGCTCACATGGCGAAGTACGGAACGACCGAGGAAGACATGGCACGCGCCGCAGTCAAGGCACACAAGAATGCATCCACAAACCCGTTGGCACAATTTCAGAAAGAGATTACACTTGAGAAGGCGATGACTCCCAGATACATTGCTTGGCCCTTGAAGCTTTTTGATTGCTCGCCAATCTCGGATGGAGGCGCTGCTCTTGTTCTCACATCAAACGAGAAAGCCAAACAGTACACTGACCTCCCAGTGAAAATCATAGGGACCGGACAAGCGTCAGCTTCCATGAATCTTTGTGACCGGAATGATTTGACCGCTTTTGAGTCATCAATAGCAGCGGGCAAGGAAGCTTACAGGATGGCCAAACTGGGCCCTAAGGACATGGACGTTGCGGTGGTCCATGACTGTTTTACAATTGCTGAGATCATTGCGTCAGAGGATATCGGGCTCTTCAAACCTGGTGAGGGTGCCAAGGCTCTGAGAGATGGTGTAACAGCCTTGGATGGTGACATGCCAATCAATCCCATGGGTGGTCTGAAAGCTGTGGGCCATCCCGTTGGTGCAACCGGCGTGAAGCAGGCCGTCGTGATTTACAGAGAGCTGATTGGTGATGCAGGTGCTAACCAAGTTGCAAATCATAACACTGGCATATTGCATAACTTCGGAGGAACCGGAGCAACGGCAGTTGTAAACATCATGAGGAGGTCCGACGTATGAGTGAGAAACCAACAATCAAGGCATACCAGCAGAATATCGAAGAGCGGAACTTCCAAGCATACAAGTGTGTGAGCTGCGGATGTATCATAGCTCCCCCCTCTGGTACCTGTTATGGTTGCGGAGAAACCAAGATGGAGTGGGCCAAGATCAGTGGCAAGGGGAATCTGGTATCTTTCACGGTTATCCACATTGCTCCAGATGAATTCCAAGAGGAAACTCCCTACTACGTAGCCATAGTTGAGCTAGAAGAGGGCACACGAGTGAGTACAAGGCTACTTGGGATTGATCCGCTGAAACCAGAGGAAGTGAAACTCGGTATCCCATTGAAGCTGGACTATGAGAAAGGCAAGTCCGGGCACACTTACTTGGCGTTCAGACCTGCTTAGATTCACGAGATTTCCTTGAAGCGAGCTTGGACCAGTCAAACCGAACCACAAGGTACACCGTTAGAATCAATAATACGATGCCGAGGACTTCGCTTGTTCTCGATAAGATGGTTACTGGCCCTCCGACTCCAAGCAGCGCAAGGACCCAGTCAAAGCTGAGTCTTCCCGCCCATGCAACTCCCATTAGGAATATGATTTCGCCAACTAGACTCGGGATGAGTACTTTCCACCATGGATACTTGGCTGCACCCAATGACACAACTGCGGGATCAAGTGGCAATGGAGTTACTGCAAGGAAGAAGATAGCCAGAGGTGTGGCAGTCGGATGCTTATCGATGAACTCCCCGAATTCCTTAGCTTCGCCTTTCTTTAGCAGTCTGGCTCCAGCGTGACCTAGAACATAGCTGACCATATCACCCAGAGTAGCACCAACTCCAGAGAGAAGTCCAATCAGCCACGGATTGAAAAGGAATGGCCCAGTAGGCGAGCTTCTAAGACCTCCAAGAACGAATGGGACAATTGCGAACGGAATCTCAACAATGACACTTGCACTGCCTAAGAACGAGATTATCGCAGTTCCAGCGTAACCCATGATAACCGCGCTTTCAATCATCCACTCGTAAAGAGCAGTCGTTGGGCTTCCTATGTCGGGGAAGGCAAGTGAAACAACCCAGTAGACTGCTACTAGCGTCATTGAGGTGATGAAAATCTTATCTACGGTTTTCATGGCGAGAATCTGCACCAAGTGATTCGCTTGAGCATTCAATATGAATATTCTTACAGTCATGAATCGGCCATGAGATCACGGCATCGCTATTCAGGTGGGTTCGCTACCAACCTCTTACTCCAGTTCACTTTCACAATCAGGTACAGAGATAGGACCATGAGAAGGAAACCAACAGTCCCGAGAGAGATTGAAATAGGACTGCTAGGGTCTCCGCCAAGAAACACTGCTTCTACCCAAAGAAGACCTAGTCTTCCTGCCCATGCTATTGCAGTCAGGAATATTGCTTTCCCAATAAGAAGCGGAATAAACACTTTCCACCATGAATACCGCACAACACCAAGTGGAACAATCAAGATGTCATCTGGGATTGGCGTTGCGGCTAGGGCCCAGATTATAAATGGCGTCATGCTCGGGCGTCGCCGCACATATTCGCTGAACCCATTGATTTTATCCTCTTCTTTCAGGAATCTTCCTCCGTAGTAACCTGCAAAATAGCCGGTCATCTCCCCCATTGCAGCGCCAACTCCGGACACTAATCCAACTAACCACGGATTATGCAGGATGCTTGCTCCCA
>DAOWNS010000374.1 GCA_030642465.1 Candidatus Thorarchaeota archaeon
AAGGCAGTAGTCCACAATCATCTAGTGTTTTACGGCATCAAGGTTGAGGCCTTCGAAGATGAAGTAACAGGCAACGTCTATGAAACAGTCCGAGCGGATGGCAAATTCTTGTTGATTTCTCTTGAAAACGGGTGCGAGATAGTTGTGAATCCGATGCTTGCTGGTCGGTTCAGGTTGATGGAAAAATCCAAGCGTCCATCCAAGACGGACATTTTTCAATTGCACTCCGAGAATCAGATTCTGAGGTATGCAGATAGGAAGCAGATGAGCAGGGTCTATCTGGTGAAGGGGGGCGATTACTCGCAGGTAGCAGAGTTCAATGACCGCGGTCCTTCAGCTCTCGACCCTGATCTGAAATTGATGAAGTTCAAGCAACTCCTGAAGCGTCGTCGTGGACAAGTCAAGAACATTCTGAGGAACCAGAAGTTCGTCAAAGGCATTGGTAATGCATACGCTGATGAGATTCTTCTTTTCGCCGGAATACTTCCTTTCCGGGTGAAATCGAGTCTGAGTAACGAAGAAGTAGAACAGCTCTACAATGCTATGCGCAATGTACTGACGAAGTTCAAGGGAATCCTGGAAAAACGATCCCTAGATGAGATTGCCCTTGAGAAGCGGGACTTCATGATGGTCCATAACCGAGGTGGTGGGGTCTGTCCACTATGTGGCGGGCGTATCTCAGAGGTCACAGCGAATCGATTCAAAACAAATTACTGCCAAACATGTCAGAAGTAACACAAATATGAGGGCTTGTTCTCATTTCTGACTAGTGCCTAGACGCGAGATGAATACGAATGGACAATTGGGAAGAGAAATTCCTCCGAGACATCATTGAATTGGACACCAATAGTGATGAGAAGAAGAATTACACAGAGTGTGCTGAGGTCGTAAAGAGATACTGCGAGGAGGCAGGTCTCAAGGTTGAAATCTTCGACTCCAAGCATGATGGCAAGCCGCAGCCGAATGTAGTAGCAACCATGGATGTAGGATCTAGGATCACAGTTCTGCTATGCACGCACTATGATGTTGTGCCTGCTGGAGACGTCGAGGCATGGACTCGGCCACCTTTCAAACTGACTGTTGAGAAGGACAAGGCGTATGGTCGAGGGGTGACTGACAATAAGGGCAATGTTGTGGCTTGTGTGAGTGCAGCTAAGGAACTCATTAAGAAAGGAGCTTCAAAGGTGAACTGGAAGATACTGATTTCACCTAACGAAGAGATTGGCGGCGCGTGGGGTATCGAATACCTCATGAACGGGCCACCTAAGATACGCGGAGATTTCGGGCTAGTTATTGACTCAGGGCCCACCTACGTAAGCGTTGGGGCCAGCGGCGTTGTGGCCGGGACAATCACAGTCCATGGAACTCAGGGCCATGCTGGATACCCATTCGCGTTCAACAATGCCATCCATCTCTCGATTCCACTACTTGATCGCATGCTGGACTATGTCGATGTGAGAAGGAAAGTAGAATCAAAACTGCCTGCTCCTCCTGGCAGTCCCCATGCTACCCTATGGGGTCGGTTCAGTATGACCATGTACCAAGCTGGTAGCAAGACAAATGTCATCCCGGGAAAGGCAGAGATTTCCTTTGATTGCAGATGCATCCCAGAAGAAGATCCGAAGGAAGTTGCCAAG
>DAOWNS010000371.1 GCA_030642465.1 Candidatus Thorarchaeota archaeon
ATGCTCTCCTCCCAGCCCACGCCCATTATGTGGACTCCGTTAATCCCTGGAATCTTCTTTACAGCCTCGATTGTTTCCTTTGCTATTTGGAGGCCTTCCCCTCGTACTGCACTCCTTTTCTCTGCGCCCTTTAGGCCAGCTCCCGCCTTCTCAAGACGCTCTATGAATTCGTCAGGTATCTTAATGCCAGGAATCTGCCGATTCATGAATGCCGCCATCTTAGGACCCTTCAAGGGAATGATTCCAGCAAGCACCTTAACTTTGTAGCCGCGGATGCCCTTCATAAACTCCTCAAGCCGGGAGGTGTCGTAAATCGCCTGTGTCTGGAAGAACTTTGCACCTGCATCCCGTTTCTTCTCAACGCGCCACACGTGCATTTCCATTGGGTCGGCGTAGGGGTTGAATGTGGCACCAATGTAGAAGTCAGGAGTTCCCTCAAGCTTGTCCCCAGCGAGATCGATTCCGCCCATCAAGTGTTGTGCTAGGCCCAGTGCCTGAATGGAGTCAAGATCATAGACCATCTTGGTCTGGGGGTGAGAACCCAGCAGTGTATGGTCTCCAGTCATGAAGAGGATATTCCTAATCCCTAAGGCATACGCACCATAGAGCTCACTCTCGAACAGAATCCTATTCCGGTCTCGAGCTGACATCTGCATGATTGGTTCGGCCCCGGCTTCAAGCACATAGTGTGCACAAATCATGCTGCTCATTGTGGGAATGCCGCGAACGTTGTCTGTGATGTTTATAGCATCGCAGTAATCCATGACAAGATGGGTGCGATTGATTACAAGTTGGTGATTCGCTCCGTGAGGTGGACCTACCTCCCCGGTCACAACGAACTCACCGCGATCAAGCAGGCTCTTCAGACGTGTTTCGACCAGCGTTACGCTCTCCTCTAGGCTGACTCAAAGAATCAGCCCATTTGCAATACATAATCTCTTTGGTAGCCCTGACCAGTTTTCGAATCAACTATACGGGATGCATCTGAGCACTCAACGCCGAAACTTGGGATAGAGGACCGAAACCACTAGAATCACGGCCGCAGACCCTGTTATGACTATGACTACCAAATTCTCAAGGATGAAAGTAGTAACATCAGGACCGTCATAACTCTCCACTTTTACCCACACGGTATCGCTGGCGGAATTGCCAGCTCCATCGTACACAACCAATGTGAAGTTGTAGACGCCTATCTCAAGACTATGTAGATAGAAGGTCAAGTCAGAACCGTCCCAATCACCAGAGAATATCAGAGTGGAGTTGCGATAGAGCTCGTAGCTATCAGGTGCGAACGAATTGGCCTGCCAAGAAATAGAGCAACTATCGCCCCATTGCGTGAAAGTTATGTCAGCTGGGCTTGAGAGCGAGATGGGGCCCACATTGAAGTAACTTGGATTGGATCTCAGTTCAAGGAAATGGTCAGAAACGTATTCCGTGATTACAAATGGGCCAGATGTGACCATGGGCTCAACCAGTGGGTCCGGATTCCACGAACTCCATCCTGAGGCACCAATCTCTGAAAAGATGTGTTCAGGCAGTATCGGCTTGAGGAATATGGAGTTCATCTCCCAGTATGAGAGGGCTCCAAACTCGATGACAGCTGTGGTGGATGTTGTACTATAAGCGGTGAGAAGACTCTCTAATCCTTCCCCGTAGGGG
>DAOWNS010000152.1 GCA_030642465.1 Candidatus Thorarchaeota archaeon
AAGTGCCGCCAGTCGTGGAGCAGTATAACCCGAATAAGGCTAGTGCCCTTTCTCGCAAACGGGACCTTCAGCGAGGCGCTAAAAGAGGCCGTTCGGTGGCGATCAAGGAGCTCACACTTCATGAAGTGCGTGAAGATGCAGTGCAATTTGGATTAGCAACTGAACTACATTATCAGTTGAAAGCCGGAAAAGAAGCGTCGATATTCCTTGCATCTTGGAAGCGCCATCCAATCATCCTGAAGGCTTATCGCTTCTGGCACTCCACTCATACGAGCAAGAAGAAGGGATTCTTCGCTCCGGGCCAAATGGAAGCGCTAGCTGCCAAAGAGTATGATGTTCTCCTTGCTTGCTTCAAGGCAGGAGTGCCTTGTCCCACACCAATTGGCCGAGTCGGCAACTACCTCACAATGCGATTTATCGGCGATGGGCACGAAGCCGCTCCTCAGTTGAGGAACGCAGAGCTTGAGAATCCAGATGTCGTCTTGGACCAGATTCTTGACGACTATTTGATCATGTATCGGGATGCGCATTACGTTCACGGAGACCTGAGTCGGTACAACATTCTCTGGTGGAACGAGCGTCCTTGGATCATAGATGTACCTCAAGCCAGCAAGGTTACCAAGTGGTCGAACATGAGGCGGGTTTCATCTCTTATTAGGCGCGACATCAAGAATGTCCTGTCTTACTTCGAGAGATACGATGTGCATCGAGATCTAGACCCGATCGTAGACGTTTTCCTGTCGTCATATATGCCCGATAATCAGAAGCACTTCCGAGAGAGAGTTTCAGTCCTTCCGAGAAGCGAATGGTGAAACGAGTTAGGCTCCTGTAATCCAACAGTCGAAAACAAGAAAGGGAAATGCGACTCCGCCTCATGGGAAGTCGTTCCAGAATCATCTTTACCGAGCTGTATTACTGCCCATGACTAGTGACACAAAGGGTTAGTGACTGATTGGGCCGAAGCCAATACGTATGGCACAAATCCCAACTACTGGAATACTGATAACGATGTAATTAGTAATGGCATAGAATTTTCTTGGGGTTATAATCCTCTGAATGCAAATAGTCCTATATCAGCGTCGTCGCTGATCTTCTCAGTTTCTGTCGTTACATCTAGCAGAACAGTCAAGGTCTATGTGAATCACTACTCAACTATGGACTATGTGAAGTTCTATGTGAAGTATAAGACCAAGTTCGGATCTTGGACCAGCTATAGCTATATGGGATCAGATTCCACTCCTAATACTAACGGGGACTATTATGACACGTGGACTCATCCAACGGTTTATACTCGGATGATGGTGATGGTAAAAGCTTACGACTATTATGGTCATTGGCTGGGATCAGATTACCACACCTCTGGCATCAATCCTGGTGGTGGGGGCGGAGGTGACCCTCCGCCAATATAGTGATAGGGAATCAGATTAGCTAATCAGTATTAGTAAGGAAACAAGAGGGATTAAATGCCTCCCACCATTTCTCTCAATGCCCGAGGTTAATCGAACATTAAACAACAAAGAGTTGCTGCAGATGATATATCACAACACAGTGCCAAAATCAATGCTAATTGTGATAACACTATATCTCTCAAGTCTGATGTTTTTTGTTCCGTTATTATCAGGTGTCACCTATGGTCCAATGCAGACAACTGAAACTACTTGGGCGCAAGTTGAGTCAAATTATCCTGATGCGCTATTTAGCGATGTGGTCTTTGTCAATGTCAGTCATGGATGGATTGTGGGTCAGGTCGAAATGGGACTTGGTAAGGGAATAATCCTACACACAAATGATAGTGGTATTACTTGGCATGAGCAGTTCTACAATGAGTCCCAAGTATTCAGACATATCGAAGTCATTGATCAAGAAACACTGTGGGTGGCAGGTCGAGGTCGGTTGTTTTACACTACAGATGGAGGACGAATATGGAATGAAAGTGTGAACATAGGACCTGGATCGGGGCTAGCTCATGTGAAATTTATGAATAAAACTCACGGTTGGACTTCCACTAGTCGCACCCTCTACAAAACTGTTGATGGAGGTCAAAGCTGGCAAATTGTGCCTTCATGGACTTTCAATGACACTGCAAGATGTATTCACACCTCAACGATCGGATTGTGGATTCTTGGATTCTATGGGATTTATTTCAGCAGCTTCAACTCTGGAATCTGGGAGCAAAGATTTAATCAAGGGGGATGGTCATTGTCCTTCGTAAATGATAGAGAGGCTTGGGCTGTTGGTAGTGGCATGTTAGCCAAGATGGTAGATGGTCAGACTTGGATATCTCAAACACTACCGCGACCAAATCCATTTGGTGGATTCCGTTTGCCCTACTTCTCGGATGTTGCATTTCTAGACACTTCAAATGGATGGTTGGTAGGACAAGAGACTCCAATTGCATACACACCAAATGGAGGTTGGGACTGGTATGCGCAAGACGCTCCTGTCGATAGCCGAAACAGAATCATGAGCATATTCCTCCTTAATCAGACACATGGATGGGCAGCTGGTGGGAATGGAGCTATTTTGAAAACCACTAAGGGGAATACTATAGGAACACGCCTTTGGAAAGGGATGACAGACCAAGTGATCCTTTCAATTATTGGGATTTCGGTTCTTGGAATTGCAGGAGCATTAGCTCTTCTCAGACATATCAGACGAAAGAAACGCAGGCTAATCACATCAGTGCCAAGTATTAATCTGGAATGAAAGTCGCTGAGCCATTCAAACAACGTTTGATTCAGGGTCATCTATTGACTAAATCATCAATCCCATGCAAAAAGAAAGGATTCTTTGCTCAGGGCCAGATGGAAGCGTTAGCTGCCAAAGAGTATGATGTTCTCCTTGCTTGCTTCAAGGCAGGAGTACATTGTCCCACACCAATTGGCCGTGTCGGCAACTACATCACAATGCGACTCATTGGCGATGGGCACGAAGCCGCTCCCCAGTTGAGGGATGCAGAGCTTGAGAATCCAGATGTCGTCTTGGACCAGATTCTTGACGACTATTTAGTCATGTATCGGGATGCGCATTACGTTCACGGAGACCTAAGTCGGTATAACATTCTTTGGTGGAAAGAGCGCCCGTGGATCATAGATGTGCCTCAAGCCTGCAAGGTTACCAAGTGGTCAGACATGAGGCGGGTTTCATCTCTTATTAGGCGTGACATCAAGAATGTCCTATCTTACTTCGAGAGATACGATGTGCATCGAAATATTGACCAGATCGTTGAAGTTTTCCTGTCGTCATATATGCCTGATAATCAGAAGAACTTTCGAGAGCGCGTTTCGGTCCTCCCGAGAAGTGAATGGTAAATCGAGTTAGGCTCCTTTGGGCCACAAGTCGAAAACAAGAAAGAGGAAATGCGACTCCGCCTTACGCGAAGTCGTTCCATAGTCATCTCTGCCGAGCTGTATTATTGCCCCTGGCAAGTGACACAGAGGGTCAGTGACTGAGTTGACCGGATGTTAAGCAATGGCATCACAAAGATGACTATCTATGCTGACTCGAAGCACCTTCTTAGATGGAATCAGAAAAGACCTGAGAGCTAGTTCCTGGAGTGGCTCCAAAGGCGCTTGCTGGCCGTGTCATGAGAGGACTGCCAGAACAATCGATTTGGGGGGCCCTTATATCCAGATGGCTGCATAATACTAACGAAGACCTCGGTCCCATCGGACTGAGTTCCTTGCTCTTACAGAGCAACCAAGTTGAGGGTGTTTGCATGATTTATCGAAAAGAGATGAGAAACCTTACCGTCCTCCTGCTGTTGGTGCTACCACTGATTGGCCTAGGGATTCAGGATTCGATGGCTGAACGAACTGTCTGGGTCATAAGCGCTGAAGGATATGATGGGAATGTAGATCTTGCGACAAGGACGCTACTTCACGAGATCTCCGGGGTCGATTGCATTGTGAAGACAACAACCATCGAGAAACTGGACACGGTTCCATTCCATTCAGATGTTCTTGTTCTCGTTGGTCACGGCCAACCCGACGGTCTTGAAGTTTCAGATACAATAGTACCGTGGTCAAACCTCTATGATGAGATTGCAGAGCGCCTCCCACAAAGAGCGGTAGTGTTGGCGTGTCATTCTCCGACGGACCTGGAGTCGAACATAGTTGGATTCAGTGGCCTGATTGATGCAGAGGCTGGAGCACTGCTTGCAGCGTGGCATATACAGCGATCTGTCGATTCTGGCAGTCAAAGGACACTCCCCTTGGGAAGAGTGATCGAAGCACAGCAGAGCATGCTACATCCACTGAACAGGTACGTATACTTTGTCCACGGATACTTTGGTAGTAATGGCACCTTTGACGATATGAAGACCATCCTCAGAATCCGCGGTTATCTCGAAACCTACGAAGTCAAGGATTTCTCCTACTTTCTTGCTTATGGAGCCACCACAGAGTCTGAGAGAGATGCCGTTCACCGGGACCACACAATCTCGGACTTCGCCATAAACTTCGCCAACGAACTTCTAAGTCTTCCAGCTGGCAGTCAAGTCAACATAGTAAGCCATAGTTTGGGCGGCGTAATTGTTAGGGAAATGCTCCGACTGAAGCGAACAGACCTTGATACTCACGGGATCAATTTTGGCCAGATTGTCACCATGGGAACACCCAATGCAGGAACGTGGCTCGCTGATCCCGACAATATTTGGGCAGACATTCTTACCCTTATTGTTCCCTTGGTGGTCAGCGGAGATCTGTGGCCTAGTCCGGTGTTCTGGTCACTATGTCCAGGCAGCTCGTTCATGAACACCCTTAACGAAGATCCATTGAGTTACTCTGATGGAATACGGTTCACTACTGCCGCGGCGTGGGATTATGGTTGGGGTGCACTCCTACTCGGCTTTCACCACGGAAATGCCATCAGTGATCCGAT
>DAOWNS010000238.1 GCA_030642465.1 Candidatus Thorarchaeota archaeon
GCAACTGGACGGACTTTGATAGTTGGGTGAGAGAATCATACAATCCAGGGATTACTCGGCTAGTAAAGGAGTGGGTTGCAGAAATGAAGAAAGGGAAGGTCACAGGAATCGTACCATTCCTCCCCGTTATGCACACGATCCTGACAGATGAACCTTCACTCCTTCGATGTGGTTCTGGTCTTGATACTTTTGCAATTCACGTTGATGGTTCAATCGGCGTATGCCCTATTTCCCCTGACTGGGAATTCTCAATTGTTGGAAACATCAGGAACACAAATCCAAGAAGCTTGAGGAACATCATGACCGTTGAAAATCCCTGCCCGACATGTGAGGAGTATGGCGTCTGTGGAGGAAGATGCCTTTTTGTAAACAAGCAGCGTCTATGGGGACAGGAGGGTTTCGATAAGGTCTGTGATACAGTTAAGCACATGATATCTGCTCTACGAGCGAAGGCACCCACGGTCCGTCAACTCATAAAATCTGGCGTCATCTCAGTTGACAGCTTTGTCTATCCAGAATTCAACAATGGATGTGAAATAATACCTTAGAGTGGTTCTTCTTCTTCCACTTCCTCGTTGAAGATCTTCCTCATGAGGACGATTTCTTCGCCAGACCGCTTCTTCCGGGTCATTTCCTTGTAGCCAATGCGGTCATAGAATTTCTGTTGCTCTTCGACCCGACCATAGACCTCCAGTTCGATACAGAGTGCATCCATCCCTTCCATGAGATTTTCGGCATGCTGAACTAGCATTGTGCCGATTCTGCGATTGCGAAAATTAGAAGACACAGCTAATCGCTCAATAACCCCAACCTGACCTCGCTGAGTCACTCGCATGGTCCCGACTACTTGGTTGCCTACAAGAGCAACGTATTGATTGCCCATTTGTATATGGCGAGATATTTTTCCCAAGTCCTCCTTAAGGGCCGCAGGAGCCCTTGAAAGCTTCTTCTTCACGGGCGCGTATGCGTCATTTAGGATTCTCTTAATAGTGTCCACTTCGCTAAGTTCTGCTCGGCGAATTTTAACCTCAGCATAGTTGTAGATTTCTGGAAGCCTCCAGTGATTTGGTTCTCAATTCATAACATGCATTGACAGACATAAATGATTTGGACAGGCCGCAAATCGCATATGCTGAGCTTTTCATGATTGAAGGAGGGCGAGTATTCAACCACACAAATCAAATACACAGCCCACTCTTTTCTAAGCCAGTTATGATGAACCATTCGGTTGCTCCAGTCCAGACCCAAGATAGAGATTGGGTCAAACAGGTTGTCACTGAGCAGTGGGCGTCATCCATTGTTGTCACACGGGGCCAGGTTCATCGGCCGGCAAAACTTCCTGGATTCGTGTGCTGGAAAGGAGAAGAGAGAGTGGGTCTGGTGACCTATCGGATTGAGAAACAAGAGTGCGAAATCATCACTCTGAATAGCTTTGCTAAACGTGAAGGCGTTGCCACAGAGCTGCTGAAAGCCGTAGAGAAAGCAGTGCTGGAATCCGGTTCCAACAGACTATGGGTGATAACGACGAATGACAATCTTGATGCGCTGCGCTTCTACCAAAGGCGAGGCTTCAGAATCACCAAAGTTCACACTGATGCTATGAAGGAGTCACGCAGACTGAAGCCGGAAATTCCAGAAATCGGACTCTACAAGATATCCATGCGCGACGAAATCGAACTGGAGAAGAACCTCTACTAAACTACTGTCACTTGAAGGGCCCGCTTCTCATTGCCCAGACAGCATCTTTTGAGAATCCCCCGGGCAAGATCAATGCAATCAGACCTGCAACGATTAGAAGAATGCCAAAAAGCAAAGCAAGAATTGCATAGCCCCCGTAGTTTGATACGACGATTAAGGAACCCGTATAGGCAGCAACCAGCACCACAGCAAGACCAAGAATGATAACACTGACAACAATAACAAGTCCCGTAATGTAAAGAATGCGACCTATACGCTTCAATCTTGGCGGAGCTGGTGAACCTGTATCTGTTTCTTCGTTCATTGCTTCCCCTCGTGTACTATCTTGACCCCTACCGAAATAAAGCTTGAGTTCAGGTGAGGGCAAGTTGCAGTATCTTTAATACAGGTCAGGAGCAAATACTGCAAACACTCGGAGGAGAAAACGTGCCTGAAAAGGAAGACGAAGAAATTGTTGATTCTCAGAAGCTTTCGAAGCGTGATAAGAAGGAAATCAAAGAGGGCCTGTGCGTGAATTGCGCAATTTTCGCATTCATATTCATGTTTGCAGCAATGATTGCGCTCGTTCTCTAGAAAGCGGAGATGCGTTAGCGTGACGTTTCTAATCGATCCAGCGCTACTGATAATATTCGGCTATGTGTCATTCGTCATAGGAAACTCTCTGAAACACAAGACGCAGCTTCCGATATCGAAAGCTTTGGTCATATTCAGTCTCTGTACCGTATTATTCACAAGCAGTTCGCTTTACCTTAACCTTGGGTATGTGGATTTCTTCTGGCTGCCATTTGTGCCTGCTGTATCGTCCGGTAAAGACCTCATGATAAACTCAGGCATCTTCTCATTCGAATCCACAAACACAGCAGGACTCATTGATGCGCTTGCATTCATACAAATTGCGATCTATCCGATCTGGACCTATCTAGGAGTGAAACTCTACCGTCACAGACATACTGCGAACGTCTGATAGAATCTCGAAAAAGAGGGTTGTGAGGCCCAGAGGGCCCCAAGCTGATTCTAATCTTCTTCCTCTTCGTCGTCACCAAGTCGCTTACCCGGCTTGAAGCGAGCTGTCTTCCTGTCAACAGAAAGCCGCTCGGGTTGTTCTCCCGACAGGTCATGCCCAGGTTTGCGCTTCGGAATACCTTCAGCCCGCTCACTCTGCCATGACTCGCCCGGCGATGGAGCCCGCTCCGCAATCTCCTCATCGACTTCTCCGGCCTCGAAAGTTTCGCCCTCCTCCTTAGCTCTTTCAATTATGCGGTCAACCCGCTGCACACGCAAGTAGTACAAGCTTGTGAAAATCGCAACCAACGGGAAGGCTATGAGCTTCGCTATGTCTCTGAATATGAATGCGGCCGAGGGGTCTGCTATGAGCCCTGTTTCAAACCAGCCAGCCAGAATTCCGCTGGGTGCAGCGGTGGACACTGCGATGATACTGTCAACGAAGAAGTATCCCCCGGCTAAGAAGAACGTAAGCAAAGGCCCAAGATCACGCAAGCGAGATCGTGATTCCTCTACTGCTTCGGTTACAGTTCGTCCAATGCCACTCATGGCGTATGCCAAGAAGAAGAGGGACATGCCGATGTCAACTGGAGTCAATCCAAATGCGTCACCCCTTCGAATCACGTTAATCAGGAAGTACCCCGAGTATGAGGCAATGAATACCGTCAATAGCGCAACATTCAGGGCAGCACCCTTCTTAGCAAATTTGAGGAAAGCGAGGAAGGAGATCACACCAAATAGACCCAACAGCCCAAATGCGAGAATGAGATAAGGCCAGTGGACTGTGATGTTATACATGTAGGAAGGAAAGATGGCCCC
>DAOWNS010000056.1 GCA_030642465.1 Candidatus Thorarchaeota archaeon
CGAGTCCAACTGAAACCCACGAATTCCTCCCCGCCTACAAGGCGGAGCATCCTTCGTGGTTCTCGTGAAGGACAACTTACACCGCACCCACATACACTTATTGATCTCTTGGGCTTATAAAGCTATCCAAACCCCTTCTTTATAAAGAAAAATCTTGGTTTAGATCAGCTTAAGCTTTTCCCCGCCATCTCTGAAAGCCGCAATAGCCTGATCCAATTGGTCCTTTGTGTGCTTCGCGCAGAGCTGAACCCTGATCCGTGCCTTATCACGCGCGACCATCGGGAACACAATCGGCAGTGCAAGAATGCCTTCCTTGTAGAGGCCTTCGCTCAATGCTACCGCCTTTGAGCTCTCACCAGTCATGGCTGGAATAATCGGTGTCTGGCTGAAGCCTGTATCATAGCCCATTTGTTTGAGCCCCTTTACGAAGTACTCTCTGTTCTCCCATAGAGTTTCCACATGCTCTGGCTCGGTTTCTAATACATCGATTGCTGCGATGCATGACGCCGCTGTTGCAGGTGGATGTGACGCACTGAGGAGCCATGATCGGCTCTTGTTCAAGGCGTAGTTCACCATATCTCGGCTCCCTGAAACGTGTCCTCCCATTACGCCGAATGCCTTGGAGAAGGTACCCATTTCGAAGTGCACATCATGATGAGTGAGGTTGAAGTGTGACACAATACCTCTTCCGCCCTTGCCTAGGACTGCTTCCCCGTGAGCATCGTCGACGTAGATCATTGCGCCGTGTTCTTTGCTGACTTTGACAACCTTGTCCAGTGGGGCAATGTCGCCGTCCATGCTGAAAACACCGTCCGTGATTACCAGAATCTTCTCCGGTTTCTCCTTTTCTGCTTCATTCAGAACGCGCGCCAAGTCGTCAGCGTCGCAGTGTTTGTAGACGAAGCGCTTTGCCTTCGTGAGTCTGACACCATCAATTATGCTGCCGTGATTCAGCTCATCCGAGATGATTGCATCATTCTTGGTAACAAGCTGTGGTATCAATCCTTCATTGCAAGCAAACCCGGCACTGTATGTCAATGAAGCTTCCGCACCCTTGAAGTTAGCGAGTCTGCGCTCGAGTTCCAAATGAAGGTCCATTGTACCAGCTATTGCCCTCACGGAGCCAGAACCGACACCATGAGTTTTAATTGCTTTTAGCGCGGCCGCTTTCATCTTGGGGTGATTGCTCAAGTTGAGGTAGTTATTGCTGCAGAGCATGATAACATCTTGGCCGTCCACTTTTGCCTTGGGCGTACTTGGCCCCTGAAGTTCTCTAATTTTCCAGTCGAAGTTCTGCTCGACTAGCTTGTCGTACTCAGTTTTCATCCAGCCTATTGGGTTTCGCATCATTGTCACCTTGGTTTCGTAATCTAATGACCCATCCTTGGGTCAGTCTACGCGGGGCCGGATTTTTCAGCTATATGAAAGCTTTGTTTCCGCAGAATTCGGGCATTGTCGATGTGATTTCTGACCATTCAAGGCGATATGCATAATGATTCATATCGATATGCTAAGGAGAGCACAACGGGCATTAAGGGGTTCTGCATATGAAATAGGCATGCAGAGGTGACAAATCGGGATGAGTAAGATACTACGCATAAACATGAGTGATTTAGGTCATAAGTGGGAAACCCTGCCGAAGAAATACGAGACCCTTGCCGGTCGCGCGTTCACTTCAGCAGTAATACATGACGAGGTTGATCCAACGTGTCATCCGCTTCGTGAGAAGAACAAGTTCGTAATAGCGCCAGGACTTCTTGCTGGAACCATGGCGCCATCCTCAGGCCGCTTGAGTGTGGGTGGGAAGTCTCCTCTAACTGGGGGTATCAAGGAGGCAAACGCCGGAGGACTTACCGCTACACGACTTGGTTATCTTGACCTGCGAGGTGTCATCATCGAGGGTGCACCGCCAGCTGAAACAAAGGACTGGTATAGCATTTACTTTGGCAAGGACAAGTGCGAGGTCAAGAAGACAAATGACTACGCTGGAATGGGCCTCTACGAGCTCATAGGCAAGATTTGGAAGGATTATCCGAACAAGCCAGGCATCATAGGGTGCGGGATTGCAGGCCAACGTCTTCACAAGGGTGCTGGGGTCTTTGGCAACAATGTTGAAAACACTGACCCAGGCCGCTATGCAGGTCGTGGTGGTCTTGGCGCAGTTCTTGGCTCAAAGCGCATTATAGCTATCATCTCGGACGCCTCAGACGGTTCACGACCTGAAGCAAAGGACAAGGATCGTTTTGAGAAAGGGCGGAAAGCTTTCAAGGATGCACTCGAAAACCATGCTCTCACAGGGCGACTAAACAATGAGAAGGGCGAACCCTATGGCGCACTGAAGAACTATGGCACGAATGTGCTTCAGAATATACTGAACGAGGCTGGTGCCTTGCCAACGCGAGGCTTCAGAACTGGACGATTTGAGGATGCTGCTAAGATATCTGGTGAGGCAGTTCATGATCTCATTGATAAAACCCGTAAGAAGTTCGGAAACAAGGCAGAAGGCAAGTATGGGCATGCATGCCATCCAGGGTGTGTTATAGCTTGTTCCAATGTAGTGCCCTACGAAAAGACCGGGAAAGCTCAAGTGTCTCCACTTGAGTATGAAACCGCATGGGCGTTTGGTACGAACCTAGGTATTGGTGTCTTGCACGATGTGGCTGAGATGAACCGTATCTGCAATGACCTGGGTCTTGATACCATAGATGCGGGCAATGCAATCGCCATGTTCATGGAATCTGGTCTGATTGACTTCGGAGATGGGCCAGCGGCGATTGAGCTTCTAAAGAAAGGCTACAACTCTGAATCAGCAGAAGGCGCTTTGGTCTGTTCAGGTGCCTTGACTGCAGGGGAAACTCTGGGAGTTAGCAGGATTCCAGTTGTGAAGGGTCAAGCTCTACCTGCATACGACCCAAGGGCAATCCGTGGAATTGGAGTCACGTATGCAACGACCACAATGGGTGCCGATCACACGGCTGGATACACGATAGCGGCTGAGATAGTTGGAATCAAAGGAACGGTCACCGATCCAAAAGCCATAGATAAGGCCGGACTATCGCGCACCTTCCAGGCAACAACAGCCTACATAGATTCCACAGGTTATTGCTTGTTCATAGCATTCTGCATCCTAGACGATGACAGTGGATTCGGAGGGATGCTCGACACAGTCAATGGGTTCCTTGGTAAAGACATCGATGTTGGCGAGTACGGAATGGCTGTTCTCAAAAACGAGCGTGCCTTCAACAAGGGTGCTGGTTTCACGGCGAAGGATGGCCGTCTTCCGGAGTTCTTCCACACAGAACCACTACCACCCCACAACGTTGTGTTCGAGGTTTCTGACGAGGAGATTGATGCAGTCTACAAGGATATGTGATGGAATACTGGGTAACTTTGAGGGAGCTCCGGCTCCCTCGCTTCTTCTTTTTTTCATTAGCTTAAGGTTACGCTAAGATGAAACACCTTATCTGTGAAAACGCCAGACACCGATAGTGATGCTCGAGATACACCTGTATGGGAAACTGCGGTCCCTCATTTCTGGGGCCAAACCAAACGAGGATACAGTCCTGAATTATGAATTCATTGAGAACGAAACATTCACTCAACTTGTGCAGCGGCTCGGACTGAAATCAAGCGACTTGGGCGACTGTTTCCAGAACGGGACTCTTGTCAAGCCCAACAACAGACTATCTGACGAAGACAGACTGGGCATGTTTCCTTTCAATATGGTCTTGCTATGCGGAGGTCAACACCTCAAGGGCCACGGTTACACCCGAAAGGAGGTTGACGTTGATTACTACTAGGTGGGTATCGTGAAGATCTTGGCAAAGCTCTATGCAACTCTCCGCAAATACGCTCCCCCTGATAATGAACTTGGCGAATTCTTTGAAGTTGAGTTCAACGGGGCGACAATCTCTGATCTTATAGAGCAACTTGGCTTCACTCAGGAACAAGCTCGGATTGTATTTGTAAATGACAGTCAAACATCTGATTTATTGTCCACTCTGAGTAATGGGGACAGAGTCGTCATGTTTCCGCCAGTGGGTGGCGGATAGGTCCCACAAGCTACTAGTTTGAGTCCGGTTCTGGTTCAGGCTCCGGTTCAGGCTCTGGTTCTTCTTCTTTCTTGCCGCAGACTATTGAGAAGAAAGCCAAAGCTGCTAGCAAGAGGGCCATGCTACTAAATAATGTCAAACTCATTTGGTCACCGCACAAATGTTCTTGTTGCCATTTGATTGACGGACCTTTGTAATCAATCTTTGGACCTTATGAAACATCTCTTTTCCAGTGCATTCAGGCGGCTTAAGATCAGATCAGGTCTTTCGCTGCAGCAACCCAGCCGCGAACCTTCTTGAGGTCGAACGTGTAGCCTGCCGGCACTCTGAACTCCTCGGACGCTAAGGCGGACTTCACCTTCCTGAGTAGGGCTTCCGGGTCTGCCGCCGCAAGATCATCGAGAGTTATAATGCCTGTAGCATATACAATGGCCTCAGCATCCTCCTCTGAGATGCCATCAATCCATGCAAAGCGCCCCATGGCAACCCATTTGCCTGCGATTTCAGAGCCCACACCACAAATCTCAGCAACTCTCTCCGGCCGCGTTCCGAGCAAATCCTGAACAGAATCGACGCCCTCATCTCGAAGCATGGAGCCATAGGTTTCTCCAATGCCTTCTATGGTTTCGATTGGAAGTTGACTCAGCTCGACTTTCGGCTGCACAACTTCGGGTACATGTTTCTCCTCGTGCCTATCGGGCATTTTGGCTGGTTTCGATGCTTTCTTCTTCTTGGGCTTTGCCTTGGGCTTGATTTTGTCAGGCTCCTCATCCACTTGCGGACCAACTGTTTCCATTATGTCCTCAACAATCTCACTAAGGTTCTCGCCCCAACCCAGTAGGACTACAATGATCAAGACAACTAGCACGGACATTGCCAGAATTGCGTTGTTGGGGTCGTATTGCCAAAGCAGCGCCGCCAAAATCGCCAAGACTATCCACACTATGACGACTGGAATCATATTCTTGTTCTTGTACTTCTGAGCCCTTGAAGACATACCACATTATCTCCTTCCTATTGGACAGTTCACGGTTCCTATTTCGGATTGATAAATGAATCCCCGCGAAGCTACGCGTCAGTAGTGGTTTCCTTGGCGTCCGATGATGATTCTGTAAGATCTTGCATCTTCTCCTCTTTCTCGTCCTTGCACACGAACTCCGGAACAACGAGGATTGCAATAAACACTGCCGCCATGAAAAGCATCCCTTGCCAAGTTCTTAGGAAGATGCTGACTCCTCCGACTTGAGGAATCCTCCAGACAACCACGCCGATGATGTCTTCGTAAGTACGATAGCCGAAATCCTGTGATGGATTATTATCCCCGCGCGTGTAGTATCTGTAAGTGTTATTCACTTCTTCAATTAGTACGACCTTATGCACAATTGGAGCTTCAGCGTACCAGCTAGCGCGAAATACAATGATATCATTTACAGCGATATCCTCAGGAGCGCGCCCCTGCAGGACTAGGAGGTCATTCACCTCCAAGGTTGGAAGCATCGATTCACTGGTGACAACAACGAGTGGAGTGGTTGTCCCCATCCCTAACATGAAAACACCGTACCCCGCAAGAGTGCCGCCTATCACTATAACAAACAAGAACACGGTTTTTGCGAGCTCAGTCCTTTGATCCCATTTCAGACGTTGACGCATTCGCTCCATGATTCAACACTCTTCAGACGCGAACTGTGTTAGTCTAATAAAACTGACGAAGCCCGCCTTGCTCGCTTATATCAAAACGTTAAACAGCGGCAGAGTGCAACCCAAGAAAGCCGAGGCAAGTCTGAATGAGTAACACCTGGGTCAAAACGTGGATGCGCACCCCGAAGATCAACTGCGGGCGTTGCGGCAGGGCCGCTTGCACGGGTTTTGCAAGAGCCTTGGTTGTTGGACAGCTTGAGTTAGATGATTGTCCGATTCTTCGGCTCCGCGATTACGCTAACCTGAGGGCGGAGCTTGAAGCTATGCTAAATGCGGATTCCACTCCTCGTACGGGAACTGCGCCAGAGTTGCCAGAAGGCGGGGTTCTATTCACACAGCCCTGCAAGGACACTAATGATAGAGTGATGGCCGAGCTCAGTCTGCACAATGGAGTGAAGCCCGGCGAGAGTATGCGATTTGCAGTGTTTGACCCTCGAACGCTTTGCGATCTGATGAACTGCCTGCAATCACAGTTTGATCTTGTCAAGTGTAGCCGTGATCTCGGATATGGTCGAGCCGATGTTGATGAGATGAACATCACTGTCCTTCAGGACGGCCGTATCAACATGAGACGAGTGAAGGACCGCGACCAAGTAATGAGTGTCTTTGGAAAGCTTGAACGTGCTCTTGTTGGTGCGACAATATGCAACTGCTGTGGTTGCGATCTTCTCTCTATTCTGTCAGGTTGTGTGGAACCTGCGGATGGTGACAAACACACTGTATATGATGCGGGCACGAACATGAGTATCGATGAGAAGAGTGCACAATTGCCTATCAGACGAGCAGAAGTGGAATTAGCCCTCGATGAGAATGCTAAGCACGCTCTGAGCCTGATACAGAACCTTGCTGACCACTTAGAGTCTGGTATTGTACAACTGCTGGACGGAAGCATCGAGCTTTTTCGTGCGGTGAGCTCAGAGGAGGCAAGGTGTTCGCTTGTTGAGCTGATTACTAACCCCTCTCTCTATGGAAACGAAACGTTACTACTCAAGGTACTGGCTCTCGTTCGAGTCATTTACGATGCATTATGCGGAGTTTCAGAATTAGCGGAAATCCTGATGTATACTCCGGAAGAAGACCGCGATGCAATCCTGACACTTGTGTCCATGGCTCAATCCGGTGAACTCTCACTGCAAATGAAAACGATTGATGACCAAAGGCAAATTCTTGCTCATGCCCACTCATTGAGATTGAATCGGGCTGTTCGGCTTTTGCAGGAATGGGTTCGATAATCTACATGAAGCGACCTAGTGATACCACCATTTTCTGACAATGCTGATTCTATCTGATACCTTAAATGCGGGCTGCGTGCCTTGGCAACACCCAAGGTGGTCCCGCTGAGAATAACGACAGTTCGCTCTGAAGGTCTCGCAGTTCTATCGTACTTCATAAGCTCAGAAGGAGAAGCGCTGATTATCGACCCTCGAAGGGATGTTGATATCTACTTCGACATCGCGAAACAGGAAAAAACTGAGATACGGCATGTATTTGAAACCCACCGGAATGAAGACTACGTAATCGGCTCTTGTGATGTGAAGCACCGAGCACCCTCCTCACAGATTGGACATAGCGATGCCACGCGCTTCAAGTACGGCGATTTGCAGATTGCGGACGGCGATGTCTTCACTGTGGGGAAGATTAGAGTCACTTGCCTAAATACTCCAGGCCATACTGATGATAGTATGTGCTACATTCTTGCCGATGAGAGTGTTGGTTCTGATCCAGTTGCGGCTTTCACGGGTGATACACTGTTTGTGGGCGAAGTCGGGAGGACTGACCTAGTAGACATAAAAAAGCATGAACAGATGTCGAGAAAATTATATCACAGTTTACATGACAAGGTGCTTCCGCTCAAGGATGGCGTTATGGTCTACCCTGGGCATGGAGCAGGTTCGGTCTGTGGAGGGGCAATTGGCGAGAGAGATCTAACCACAATCGGGTATGAACGCGCATACAATCCTTGGCTCAACATTGACGAAGATAAATTCGTGGAGCGAAAGCTTGACCAACATCTCACGAGGGCTCCCTATTTCAAGCGATGCGAGCATTTGAACACTATCGGCCCACCTATCGTAGCCGAACTTCCTTCCCCAATAGAGATGAACGTTGACGATTTTGAGCAAGCGATGCAAGATGACAAGAATGTCATTCTAGATACGCGCTCTGCATCCGAGTTTGTGAAGGGTCACATTCCCCAT
Organism: Candidatus Thorarchaeota archaeon; assembly: GCA_030642465.1. Lineage (GTDB taxonomy): Archaea > Asgardarchaeota > Thorarchaeia > Thorarchaeales > Thorarchaeaceae > WTCK01. The sequence continues at coordinate 7,949 of DAOWNS010000056.1, forward strand.
TCTATCAGCCTTCCGTTGCGTCACATGGGTCTATTTGCAGGCTGGGTGCTTGAGGATGATAAGAACTTCTTCTTTGCGCTGGGTGTCAAGGCAGACCTGGATAACGCAAGGGGCATGCTTCTTCGCGTTGGACTAGATTCCGTTGTAGGGTACTTGAAGGAAGGAATCAGCAGCTGGTTTGAGGCTGGCAAGTCTATCAAATCTTTTCGGACATATTCAATCCAAGAACTCAGAACTCAAGTTGATGGAAACTTGCTCAAGATTCTGGATGTTCGACAGCCACATGAAACCGAGAAGGAGATTATAGAAGGGTCTCTTCTGGCTCCACTGACAAGCATTGCTGAGGACATCGAGAAGGTTGATCCGAAAACGCCCATCGCAACAATGTGCCCAGCCGGCTTTCGTGCCACAACTGGGGCAAGCATTCTTGCCAAGGCTGGTTTCGAGAATGTTGGTGTTCCACTAGCTGGTCTGAAAGGTTGGCAAGAAGCAGGATATCCAATACAGATGCGTAGGGTCTAGGTGATGCGAGTGTTCTGGCGTCGTACGACTGGTCGTTCTGATATTGTGGCTGTGAATGGTGTAGTGGCTTCCTCGCAGCCTCTGGCAACTCAGGCTGGACTTGACGTTTTGGCAAATGGAGGAAATGCTGTTGATGCAGCAATCGCGACTGCTGCTGTGCTCGATATTGTGGAACCATTCAGTACTGGATGTGGTGGAGACGCTTTCGCATTGATTCATCTACCGGGGAAAAAGAAACCGCTCTCATTGAATGGCTCGGGCCGAGCGGGAACATTGGCGACCTTGGATGAACTGCTTGAGAAAGATTGGAAGCAAATGCCTGTTCGAGGCGGGCCACCAGTCACAGTTCCTGGAGCCATGCATCTTTGGGGATACCTCATCGAGAAGTACGGAGCAATGGAGCTTGGCGATGTTCTGTCGCCCGCAATCAGATACGCTCGCGAAGGATTCCCCGTTTCACCAATAATCTCTGAAGTGTGGAGTCTTGTGGTCCAAGTTCTGGGGAATGAAGCGGCACGCGAAATTTTCAGTATTGGCGGCAGGTCTCCTGAAGCAGGAGAAATCATGTTCAATAAGGACCTAGCGACAGTCTTTGAAACCGTGGCTGCAGAAGGAATATCTGCATTTTACGAGGGAGCTATAAGTGAGGCAATCGTAAAGACGGTGCAGGACCATGGTGGGTTTCTGACTTCAGATGATCTCGCTAAGCACAAGACTGTTGAAACCACTGCGATTTCCAC
>DAOWNS010000197.1 GCA_030642465.1 Candidatus Thorarchaeota archaeon
GAACCAAATTTTGAAAGAATATTGGCAAATGAAAACATAGATGCTATTGAGATTGTCACGCCAACTGATTCTCACTATGAGTTGGGCATGAAGGCGTTGAAGGCGAACAAGGATGTGTTCATCGAGAAGCCGCTAGCTTACACAGTCACAGAGTGCAACAAGCTCATCGCCCTTTCGGAGAAAAATGCCAGAATCCTGATGGTCGGTCATATCTTTCGATTTCATCCGGCAGTTGAGAAGCTAAAAGAACTACTATCTAAACAGTACTTCGGGAGGATATTCTCACTTTCAATTAAGCGTCAAGCAATCAGAGTGCCGCGTCCCGAAATGGGTGTGCTCCACGCTCTAGCAATACACGACGTTGATCTGGCATGCTACTTGTTTGAAGATTGCGCTCCAATATCCATCTCAGCCTTCGCTCAGTCATTCTATAGAAGTTATCCAGATGAGTCAGCATTTCTTATTCTGGAGTTCCCGGATTCGAAGCTTGCCAAAATAGAATCAACCTGGTTGAATCCCGTTGGAGGCAAGATTCGAACGCTTGAACTTGTTGGTTCTAGAAGGTCTGCGTTTATTGATTTCTTGAAGCCGGACTCGCTAACAGTATACGAGGACTATATCGACAACAACGGAGAATCGCCAGTTTTTGTAGGGGAAGGGTGTCGCATTATGAAAACGGATTCAGCAATGCCTCTTGATAGGGAGCTAAGGCACTTCATGGAATGCGTCATCAACCGGACCATGCCCCTAACGCCAGGCGAAGTTGGTCGTAACGCAGTTAGCATAATTGAGAAGGCCCTCAAGGCAATCGATCTTGGGGAACCACAAAGAGTAGATTAGATGCAGGTGACAAACATGACTAATGAAGGCGCATCGGCGATACATCCAACCGCAGTAATTCATGAGAACGTGTTGCTTGGAGAGGAATCCACCGTAGGTCCATACACCATTGTTGGAAAACCCCCAAGAAACGCTCAATCGGGAGAGCTACAGACAGTCATTGGGCCGAATGCAATCATCCGTTCACACTCGGTTGTATATGCAGGGAACAAGATTGGAATGAATTTCCAAACGGGTCATACCGTCAACATACGGGAGAACAATATCATTGGCAACAATGTTTCAATAGGAACCCACAGCATCATCGAGCATCATGTAACAATCCAAGATGATGTGCGAATTCATTCCGCCGCATTCATCCCAGAATTTTCCACACTGGAGAAAGGGTGTTGGATTGGCCCACATGTCGTTTTCACGAATGCACTACACCCTCTGTGTCCTGACGTAAAGAAATGCATGAAAGGTCCAACCATTGGAAAGGGTTCGAAGATTGGAGCTAATGTCACTATTCTACCTGATGTTGTCATTGGCGAAATGAGCCTGATTGGAGCTGGTTCCGTTGTGGTGACAGACATAGAACCGTACGTGGTAGCTTCTGGCAATCCAGCAAGAACCATTAAGCGTATAGAAGACCTAACATGTCGTTATCAGTTCCGCGACCACCCATATACATGAGGTAACAGAGATGAGCCCAAAACTCCCGATTCCACGAACAATAGTAGGTGTCACCGACGAAGCTAAGAAAGCTGTAGTCGATGTCTTAGAGAGCGGTCGGTTCATCAAGGGCGCGCAGGTAGAGAAACTAGGTGAAGAGTTTGCCAAGTTCTGTCAGGCTAAGCATGGAGTCTGTGCTAGCTCAGGCTCGACTGCTCTCTTTGCCGCCCTCAAAATCGCAGGTGTTGGCCTGGGAGATGAGGTTGTAACCGTACCGAATACATTCATCGCGACAGTCAATGCGATTATACTGGCGGGGGGTCGGCCAGTGTTCGCTGACGTTGATGCTAGGACATTCAATATGGATCCTGAATCTCTCAGAAGTGCTATTTCACCAAAAACCAAAGCCATTGTGCCAGTTCACTTGTATGGACTAATGGCACCGATGCCTGAAATCATGGAGCTTGCAGAAAGCAAAGATCTAGTTGTAATTGAAGATGCATGTCAAGCCCACGGGGCAGAAATAGAAAAGAAGCGTGCCGGTTCATATGCGGACATGGCGGCGTTCTCCTTCTATCCTTCCAAGATTCTGAACACTACCGGAGATGGCGGCATTATCGTAACAAGCAATGATGACTATGCAGAAAGACTTGAACGCTTCGGCAATCATGGTAGGAAGAGTCAGTACGAATACTCCGAGTTTGGATTCAACTTTCGACTCAGCGAAATTCAAGCTGCTGTGGTTAGACAGCACCTAAAGAGAATCGACGATGAGATAGGTGCACGGCGGCGAACTGCACGCACCTATGACAATGCACTAGAAGAGATCGCAGAAATCGAATCGCCAGAGGAGCCAAAGGCGTACAAGCATGTTTACTATCTCTATACCGTGCTCGCAGAGAAACGCGACCTTCTTCTTGATTTTCTGAAGAAGAAGCAAATTGGAGCGTCGGTGGAGTATCCAGTCGTTCTTCATGAGCTTGACTATGTAGCATCCTTAAACCCAGGACTTCCCCCAGAAGGCTTGCCTGTTTCGGAGAGATGTCTTAGAAGAATATGTGCACTGCCTATGTTCTCATCAATCACGGAAGAACAGCTGGATTACGTTTGCGAGGCGATTCACACGTTCTATCGCGAATCGAACTAACGTCTATGCGAGAGCCTAATTGCGATGGTCTTTGAGATAGTAAGACCCATCGAGGACCACGCTGTCAAATTTATAAGAGAATCACTTGGGTTTCCGACGGCTGATGCGCACGCTGTGAGCTCGAGGAGGCCAAGCTATGAATGTCTTGATAATTGGGGCTGGATATGTAGGATTATCTATGGGTGTTGTGCTTGCTAAGTCGCACGTCGTGACCCTAGTTGACATAGATGAATCAAAAGTAGCCATGATTAATCGCAAAGAAAGCCCCATCCACGAGAGAGATATGGACGACCTGCTGGCAGATGCAGTATCCCGCAATAAGATCAGGGCAATCACGCCCGCAGAACCATTCGGCCGTCAGAATCTCGTTCTAATTTGCGTTGGCACCCCCTCCATGGAGGATGGTTCTGTTGACCTATCATATGTTAACAAAGCAACCGATATGGTATTCGAAAGGATTGAGGAAATCCTTGACGATTACTGTGTGATTGGAATCAAGAGCACTGTGCCTCCCGGGACGACTAGAAAATTCGTTTCGGAAAAGGTAGCTAGGATGGGCTACATGGACAAGCTTGGAGTTGTATTCAACCCCGAGTTCCTTAGAGAAGGTTCTGCCATTGCTGACGCCACTAATCCAGATCGAATCATCATTGGAGCCAGTGATTACAAGGCGTCGCAAGTGTTGAAGAAACTCTATCAGGAGGTCCTGGGAGATGCGGCGAACAATGTCATCGTCATATCTCTAGAATCAGCCGAACTCTGCAAGTATGTCAACAATGCGTTTTTGGCTACGAAAATTTCATTCGCTAATGAGATAGCGAATATAACCGAACGCGTATCTGGTGCCGATATCGACGAAGTCATGAGAGCTGTAGGTGAAGACAGCAGGATTTCCCCCAAGTTCTTTGGCTCTGGGGCGGGTTATGGAGGTTCGTGTTTTCCCAAGGATGTGGCGGGGCTAATTAGCTTCGCGGAGAAGAATCTCGGCATTGCGACTCATGTCTTGAGAGCTATACAACTGGTGAATTCAGAGAGACCAGCTAGGATTGTGAATCTGTTACTCGAGGAACTTCCGAGCTTGAAAGGGAAAAAAGTGTCAGTATTGGGTCTTGCATTCAAACCAGGAACTGACGATACGCGAGAATCGCCCGCCCTCAAGATAATCGATTTGCTTCATGAACATGGAGCGGAAGTGTGGGCCCACGATCCGCTTGTTCATGAAATGGACCTTGGTAACCTGGCGAAAAAGGCGCAGCTCACAGACAATCTTGAGGAGTGTCTCAATAACTCCGCTGCTTGCGTCCTAGTTACTGAGTGGGAAGAATACATACAGAGGGGACTAGCAGGACTGACCGAGCTAATGCAAGGTAATCTTTTAATCGATGGCAGACGAGTTTTCACCGATGCGGAAATACCAGAGAGTGTTTCGTATAGAACCATTGGCCAATCCTGACGATATGCCGCATTTTGAATGTAGAAGACAGAACGAACTTACATGGTGTGTGTTTGATAATGAGGGCAATTATTCCGGTTGCGGGCAACGGTTC
>DAOWNS010000164.1 GCA_030642465.1 Candidatus Thorarchaeota archaeon
ATTCAGAATTACGCCCTCTGACACAATCGCTCCTGTTCCCACTACAGTGAGGATTCCAATGCTGACATTTAACGCGATATTGGCATCCGATGCAATAACCGCGCTTGGATCAACAACAGTAACAAAGCTGAAACCACTACCAAGTAGCTCGACTACAGTCTTGGATGCTTTCTGCCGCTCCTCATTGCCTGTGTATGGACTTCCGCCATATGCCACTATCACTTCAACACTGTCAAATGGGTGCTGAATCCCATCTTTCAAATCACCAACAACTGGACAGCCAAAAAGAGTCTTTGTTCTCTTTTTAAAAATGTCAACGAAGGCGATTAGGTCTTTCGATACTCCCGATCTTTGCAGATAGGAAAGCACTGTTCTTCCGTGACCTCCGGTTCCGACTATTAGGTGACCCTTCATCAGTATCCCTCTACACGATGCTTGCTCTAAGTCATGATGAAATATTCATGGCGTTTCATCATTGTGACTGCATAAGACAATTGAGCACCCTTTTAACATATCCATCTAAACAGAGTATTTCATTCCAAGGCAGGCATGTCCATCCAAACCCCCTAACATCCAGGTTTTGGATGGATTGAAGGCCAACAGGCTACTAGTCTACTAACCCCTTCAAAATGCCTAGTATCTCTCTTGCAGCTGCGCGTCTTGTGAATTTCCTGGCAGACTCCGGATAGTCATAGGTATCACGGTGATATGCTTCAGCTATTGCATCTGCAATCTCAGCCGGTTTATCAGCTCTGATATTCGTCGCAAGTTTGTAGTTCTCAGCGCACTCGTATGAATGTTGACTCTCACTCTCATAGATCTGGATTGATTTCGCGCCAGTTCTCGCATACTCATAAATCTTCGTCCCGATTGAGTCTGACCCAAAAAGAACAAGCACGTGACAACGTTTCATTATCTCTAAGGCCTGTACTCTGGGAACCACTGGCATTGTTTCAACACGACTGAGACCGAATTCCTTGGCTCTTTTGGCTGCTAGTTCAGAAGCCTTGCCTACAAACAAGAGTCTAGCATTCTTACGAATATGATTTGGCAACAATTCGAACGCGCAAAAGAGCGGCTTGAGATTGTATTCCTTGTATATTGTGCCTATAAATCCAATCGTGAATTGATCGAACCGTTCAGGTGGTTCTCCACTGAATTCGTCCTCATTGTAGCCGTTCCTGATGAGGTGGTGCGGCAGACCATAGAGCTCATCACGAATACAATCGTCAACTATGATAATCTCATTGAACTTCGACAATAGCTTGTAGTAGTAGCGTTTCCAAAAACCCCAGATCCATGGATGCAAAAAGTCCCTCGTGAAGTTGTTGATGAACGGATCTCTTAGGTCAGCGACTGAAGGCAGATTGAAGTGCTTGGCAAGAGCTTCGCCTACACGTAGGTTTGAGAAGGGGGGAGCAGTTGAGAACACAACATCATAAGGCCAAGACTTGTAGAGTTGTTTCCCCCGACTTATCGCAGTTGGGACCCAGTCGTGTTGGTAATCCATGACTGACCATAGCATCTCCTTTCCTGGTAGGATAAACTTCAGCCATCTTGTGAAATAACTAAATGGTATCCTCATAGCTCTCACAGTTTTAACTGGACTTACGGCAGAGGAATCCTTAGGAAACGTTGAATCATTGCTGACAGTCAGAACCGTCACATCCCATCCCTCCTTAACGGCCTCACCGGCCAATGTGAGCGGTCTAATGGCCCCGATAGTGGCTAGTGGGGGGTATGCATATGCTACAATGAGAAGCCTCGGCATTAGCTGACACATCCCTACTCCCAGATATCGTTGCCTTGTACTTTATAGGCGCTCCAGTCTTTCAACGTTTCCGCCCTCTGATATATGTCATAATCGTAGTCAATGGAGTTTCCCTGAAGTGCTCCAATACGTCGGGGTCGTCGCAGTGCCATGTCCCCCGGATCCATTCGGTAAGATATCCTCTCAACATAGCAGTTCCGTACAGACCAATGCTAACCCTTCGTAATGCTCTCACGATGGTTGCCCATAATGGCCGGCCAGCATAATAGGCAATCTGACCCAGACGGAAAGAACCGATAGGGGTAAGTCCCGCAGTCAAGCCTTCGTGAACAAGGGGCACTTTGACAACTCTTGTTTCATAACCATACTTGCGGGCCTTAATGTTGTATTGTGTGTCGGGGCAAGTGTCCCAGAGTTTTTTTATTCGTTTAACAATGCTCCAGCGTATGAATTTCCCTGAATGCATCGGTTCACGCGCAATCCTGTCGTTCCACTCTCCAATGGGATATCCTGCTACTACACCAAGGTTCTGGTCAGTTCCAAGCAACCAGAGCATCCTCCCGAAATAGTTGGGGCATGCCATTGTGTCAACATCAAGATTCGTCATGTACACAATACCACGTTCAGAGAGAGGACCTCTTACCGCATCAAGTCTGAGCTGGTGTCCTTTGCCCAGCATCAAATAATTAGGCTTAGTTTTTTTCGGGCTCTGGACAATGATTACTTCTATCGGGTAATTTTCTGCCTCTTCTTTGATAATGTCATAACTCCTGTCGGTGGAACCATCATCAAGCCAAACCCATAGCGTAGGTCGGACTGGCTGTTCTAGGATGCGCTTGAAGTGACGGGAAATCGAACGTTCCTCATTCCAAACATTGGTGAAGAGCACAAACGTGTCATCTGTCTTCACTGAACATGGACAGCCATTCGTTGAGAACTCGCAATACTTGCCGAACCTATTCATGATTCAACCCCATCTTGCCGAATTTCTGTTCCATGTTTGCTTCTGAAGGGATACCATAACTCTCATACTCAAGGAGGGCTGTTTCGGTAATGCTTGCTTAAGCTTGTTGGCTTCTGTGACTTCATAAAAGCTTCTGTTCAAGAGCATCAATAGGGCCTCATTGCCAAAGACTAATCTCCTTGATTTCCTTACTTTCCGATGAATCTTGATGACTAACAGCAATGGGCTCAAAGTTATAGACACTCATTGTCACTTGGAAGAATCGGAGTTTGCCCTAGATTCAGATGAAGTGATCCAACGCGCGGTGCGATTGGGTGTGCACATGATAACGTCTGCTATTCGGGAAGATACGTGGAATAGGGCGTTAGACATTTCCGCTAGTCATGATTCTGTGAGTGTTGCTTTGGGACTCGATCCCGATCTTTGCCATCAAATCCAGTCAGCCAAGGATTTCGTCAAGGTCAAGCGAGAGCAACTAATTGCTCTTGGGGAAGTAGGTCTTGACCATTACCGTGAAAGAGATCACAAAAAACGAGAGGGCCAAGAAGAGAGTTTCCGGCAGATGATTGAGTTTGCAACAGAGATTGACCTACCTCTGCAAGTGCACTCACGATCTGCCGGGAGAAAAGCTCTTGAAACCTTGACGAATATGGAAGCAAAGAATGTGCAAATGCACGCCTTCGATGGAAAAGCAAGTTTAGCACGCGTTGCCTCCACGGAGTACGGATACTACTTCTCGATACCTACATCGGTGGTTCGTTCGGCACAGAAGAGAAAGCTTGTCAAAGCTGTCGATATCGAGAGGATTCTCGTTGAAACCGACAGCCCAGTGTTAGGACCCGATAGAGAGAGCAGAAACGAGCCATCGAACGTATGGGTGGCCTTGAGAGAAGTGGCCAGTATTCTGAAAAGAGAAGAAGAGGAAATGCGAGAAATACTCCTCGAGAACACACTCAGGCTCTATCCGGAAATTAGGACCAAGTGATACAATTCATAAATGACATGAACGGTTCTACATTGCTGATGACTATGAAAGATGGTCTTGAAGAGAAACTAATGCAGCTTGTTGTTTCAAGAACGTCTACTGCAGCCCGTGAAGAGTGGCTGAAATCTCAGCAAGAGTCTGAAGCGCCTCTTTTCAATTACCGTTATAGCCATGTCAGTCAAGTTGTGGCGGTTGCTAAGGACTTGGCAAAGGCCGCGGGAGCTGATATGGATATCATAACAACAGCGGCCTGGCTCCACGACTTAGCCAAACCCGGAATGGGTGATGTCCCCGGACATGGAGAAACCAGTGCAAAGGATGCCAGAGAGATTCTGCTAAAGGAGGGAATTGACCCCGAAATTGTAGAAAGAGTCTGCGACACAATCCGGAAGCATGTTGGACTCACTCTGGACAGTCCGCTTGAGCCCATGGAAGCGCAGATACTATGGGAGGCCGATAAGCTAGTGAAACTGGGAGTCACTGCGTTTGTACATATGATGGTATACATGCAGCAAGCGAAACCAGGTTTCAGCCTTAGTAGCTTGGCAGATGAGCTTCGTGATTACTTGAGCCTTGCTGGGAGAATAGCTGCGAGCATGAATACGAAGCGAGCCCAAGAATTAGCTCGAATCCGACTAGATGCTATGAAAAGCACCAGCGATCTATTGGACTCAGAGATCATGCTAGGGAAACAGGAAAGATAGATGATGTCCGAGAGCAAGGAACCCTCAAAGGGAACGCTAAAGGCTGGAATCCTAGCTATCGGTGATGAGGTCCTTGATGGCCTTGTGCTTGACACGAACTCCAACTGGATAGAGATTCATTTAGCACCTCTCGGTGTTGAGATGAATCGGCTTGTTTCAGTGCGTGATAATCTCGTTGAGATTGGGCGTGCTTTGAAGTTCCTCATGGAAACATGCGATCTTGTG
>DAOWNS010000247.1 GCA_030642465.1 Candidatus Thorarchaeota archaeon
ACGGCGCTATAAACATGGATGAAACTGTTAATCCACCTGTTGCTTTCGTTACCGAAGCCAAGTGCCACGGTTGCGGAACATGTGCATCAGCATGTCCGAGCAGCGCCATCGTAATGTATCACTCCACTGATAATCAGGTCATGACCATGGTGGAGGCGTATCTCTGCTCTCCAGCACAACTGGAGGGAGGTGAACCCCAATGACTACTGTAGAGAAAACGGAAGTTCAAACTAAGAAAGAGTGGGAGCCCCAGATAGTGGCTTTCTGCTGCAACTGGTGTAGTTACGCCGGAGCCGACCTTGCGGGCACAAGCAGGATACAATACCCACCAAATGCGAGGATCATACGAGTAAACTGTACTGGTAGAATCAGCCCAGAGTTCATACTTGCATCCTTGGAAATGGGTGCAGATGGTGTTCTTATTTCGGGGTGCCACCCAGGGGATTGTCATTATTCTAGTGGGAATCTAAAGCTTCGAGCAAGATTGGCCATAATGAAGATGGCCCTCGAACAAGCCGGAGTACATCCGGACCGGGTTCGGCTTCAATGGGCTAGTGCCTCTGAGGCTCAAATCTTTGCTGACGGAGTTACAACAATAGTGGAGCAGGTTAAGGCACTTGGTCCTCTAAGGAGCGAATGGAAATGAGTTCGTTTGCGAAATTTTTCAGTCAGAAACGCGGCCAAGTTCGCGGACAGCGAAAGGCTATCGAAGAAGTGTTGAAGGTGAGTCCAGCAACAGTAACCAAGATCTCTGAAGAAACTGAGTTCGCCAAGAACTTGGTTGTCTGGAACCTCATGGGCATGCTTCGCTGGGGCGAGGTAGAAATCAAAGGCGAAGAGAATCACGAACTGATCTACTCTCTTAAGGAGGTCTAAAGATGGCAGAACCTACATCAATCGCGATGGCTCAAGGTAGCTCTTGTTGGGGCTGTTTCCAGAGCCTTATTGACATTCATCTCAATCTGGCAACAGTTTTGCCAATGCTTGATATCAAATATTGGCAATGTGTTGCTGACTTTAAACTCAAGGATCTTGAAGGTTATCCTGACAAGTCAATCACTGTTGGCCTATACGAAGGGGTGGCTCGAACAGAAGAGGACATCCACCTGCTGAAAACCATGAGAGAGAAGTGCGAGATTCTGATTGCATTTGGCTCATGTTCATGCTTTGGCGGAATTCCTTGCCTTGCGAACTTCTCAACTCTAGAGGAGTGCCTAGATGTTAAATTCCGAAACAACAAGACGGTCAAGGATGGTGAGGTGCCGACGGAGAACCTTCCAAAGATTGCTCCTGTTGTGGTGCCCAACAGCACCATAGTAGATTTTGAAATCTACCTTCCCGGATGTCCACCGACATCCAAGCTGATTCTAACAGCCCTAACTGCATTACTTACAGGCAAGGAAATCGAGTTGGCACCCCACACAGTATGTCATTACTGTGACAGAGAGCGGAAAGAAACTCCACTTACAGAGATACTTCGCCCCTTTGAGGGCATTGCAGACCCTGATAGGTGCCTGCTTGAGCAGGGTTACATCTGTGTCGGTTCTGCAACATGGGGTCTCTGTGAAGGACAATGTGTCAATCACGGCGCCACATGTCGTGGCTGTTTTGGTCCACCTCCGCCAATCACTACCGACCAAGGAGCCGCAGCGATATCCATGTTTGGCTCGATGGCACCTCTTGAACCGGAATACCTTGCTGAGAAGGTTCTTGACCCACTTGGCTGCTTCTGGAGGTTTACGTATCCAACAAGTCACCTAGGGGGCATTCGAATTAAGCGAGAGGAGGCAAAAACGAAATGACCAATGAGAAGACAATCCGCATTGACCCAGTGACCCGTCTCGAAGGCCATGGATCATTGACCATAAAACTAGGTCCTGGTAACAAGGTCAAGGATATCCAGTTCAATGTGAATAGCACACGATTCTTTGAGAAATTCCTTGAAGGGCGACCAATGGAGGAAGCTCCACGAATCGCTCCACGGATCTGCGGCATATGCCCAATCCCACACCATCTCGCTTCACTGAAGGCAGTCGAAGCCGCTTGGGATGTTACCCCTCCGCCAGCTGCAATCAAACTGAGGCGGCTATTGATTGAGGCGAAGCAGCTCTCATCTCATGCAATCCACTTCTACGCTCTTGCGGCTCCGGACTTTGTCTTTGGACCTTTTGCGAGCCCAGCGGTACGGAACGTTGCTGCAGTTCTCAAGTATCTCCCTGATGTTGCAGTCCAAGCAATCAAGCTGATGGAGTTTGGTCAAGAACTGTGCACGACCATTGGAGCCAAGGCAATTCATCCAACGACAGGCATTCCTGGCGGGATGCTATACGCTATGAAAGAGGAGGAACGTGATGATTGGCTGACGAAGGTACCCGAAATGCTGGAGAATATCCACAAGACGGTGGACCTTGGCAAGACCATTGTCAACTCATACATCGAGGTGATAACAAAGCTAGCGGTGACTCCAACCTACTATCTTGGGTTAACTGACAATGGAACTCACGATATCTATGATGGCAAGATTCGTGTGATGGATCCCGAAGGCAAGATCGTGAAGAATTTCAAGCCTAGCGAGTACACGAAGTACTACGGTGAGCATGTCCCCAAGCATTCCTATGCAACTCATATCTACTACAAGCCGGTTGGCTACCCCGAGGGCATCTGGAGAGCGAATACTCTCGCACGGTGCAACGTAGCTGACAAGATGGCAACCCCTCTTGCAGACGCGGCTCTGAAAGAGATGAGGGAGCTCGTTGGGAGACCTTCGCATCACACGTTTGTATACCACTACGCTCGAATCGTAGAGATGGTGCAAGCCGCTGAGATGATCAAGACGCTTCTAGAGGACCCAGAGATTGTGAGCACAGACGTGAAGCTCTCTGACGTTGAACCCAAGGCTGGCAACGGCATTGGTGTAGTCGAGGCTCCACGAGGTACACTGCTTCATGACTACACGTCCGATGACAAGGGAATCCTGGTCAAGGCGAACCTCATTGTCGCCACGAACAACAATATTGCCGGCATCGAGAAGTCATTAATGGTTGCCGCGAAACAAATCTTCGAGGATAAAGTCCTCGAGAAGATTACACTTCCTGAACCCATGGTGAAAACTTAGACGAGAGAATTGATGATCATGACAGAAGAAATACCTGAAGGAGTACTGAACATCATCGAAATGGTTGTTCGGTGCTACGACTGCTGACTATCCTGCGGCGCTCATCTCGTCATTGTCGACGACGAGGGCCGCGAGATAGTTAGGAAGGAGCTCGTGACTGGCGGCGGATGAAAGCTCGGTCGAAAATTAACGGACCGGGTTGGACAGCCTCGCAAGGGCGCGCTGGTCGCGCTCCTTCCATCCTATTTCTTTTCAATCCAAACAAAACATTCAGAGATTGAGTGACATCTTGTAGAGTTTATGATGCAGACGATACTCTCTATCTTTACAAAAATCTGCT
>DAOWNS010000198.1 GCA_030642465.1 Candidatus Thorarchaeota archaeon
AGTAACGGCAGCAAAAGAACGCGTCAAGAAGGCGGAGCTTGCTAAAAAGAAAATTCAAGTCGATTATGCTCTGGCTGGGAATTGTCGCACATGGAACTTGGGAACCTCCTTGAAATCCTACATTCATCCGAAGACTGTGTATAAGTGGTGTCAGAGGGTAGACTATGATTGGCGTAAGGTGTATCCCACGACACTGCAGAGGAAGTTTACATGGGTTGAGCAATGAGTCCCATGGAAGCCTCGCTATTGCTAAGTCAGAAAGGTAGTCCTGATTCTCCTCTCAATCTCGTTTCTAGATTCCCTGAACTTAAGGAGAATCTCTTCACGAGTGCCTTGGAATGCAGCAGGATCTTCCAAGGACCAATGGTCCATTGATTTAGCTCCCGGAAAGAACGGACAAGTCTGTCTGGCATTGTCACAGACAGTGATGACCAAATCAAAGGATTGGTCCATGAAGATGTCAAGGCTTTTCGAATGCAGCCCTTCTGTATCTGCGCCTCTCTCCCCAAGCACCTCCAGTGCGAATGGGTTCACAACGGGAGCGATGTCAGTACCAGCACTGTATGCCTCATAACGGTCGCCAGCAAGCAGTCTCAAGAGAGCTTCAGACATCTGACTCCTTGCTGAGTTTCCTGTGCATAGGGACAACACTCTCTTCATGGTTCTTCAGCCAGCGTTGTCAGAGTGTTTTCACTTGTAATAAGATATTACAGAAGAAGGATAGGGGATGGTCCTGTAATTCCATTTGGCCAACAAATTAAATGAATGACAGGCTCCTTCATTGGTTCAGGAGGACTTGAGATATAGGACAATTGTGACTGAAATAATATACGATGTGATGTTTCCAGAATTTTCAGTGAATCGCACGGCCCAGAGCAGCAATCCTGTTTCTTGTAACATCATCGACCCTGACCCCGTACTCGGGTCCTCGGGAGTGATTTGCCGGTTCAAAGATGGGTAGACCTCTTCTCGCTCCGTTTCATTCATCGCCAAGAATTCACTTTCAGTCACGGAAGCAAGACCAAACCGTAGGGTCAGACCCTCGGTTCCAATGTATTCGCCCCAATCATTCACGGTTGCCTCCAGAACCCAGTGGTCCGCCTTTAGGCTCGAAGACGGGGTCACCTCTACAGTTCCGAATCTCCAGCCGCCAATGACTACAGATTCACCTCCGAAGGGGCTCTGGTATAACACCATCTGGGGGTCGGGATTGTCTTGGGCGACCAGCGTAGCGTAGTTGAAGAACATGGTGGAAATGAAGAACAGAATAAGGAGTGTCGCAATAAGCTGTTTCCGCCGTCGGACCGCAGCTGCTCGTTGCCGGAACATGTTGTCATCAGTTAATGCAGAAGCAGCATATGCAGAGTCCTTTCTCACTCGTTCCGCGGAACCCCAGTCAGTCATGTCGTGTTTCCAGAAATCAATGTCAGTTCTTAGGAGAACCAGAGAACCCACCGCTGCGAGAATTGAGATGACTGCCCACATGAGTGCAGGGCCAAGCAGTGCTATGGGTTCAACATTGATTTGCATGTAGTACTGCATAATGCTGCTATTATCAAATTCGTACCCGGTGAGGAAGGTTGCAAGGAATCTGTAGAAGTGATAAGGCGCATAGAGAGAACCTACATCATGCATGACCGAGAACTGTGTATATCCCATAGTAAACGCTAGGATGATGAACGCGGTACTCCCGAACCCAGTAGACATCCTTGTATTATCGGCCGCTATTGCTATCAGAAACATCAGCGGGCAAACCAGAGCTGAAACGATGAAGGCTGCCACTAGCACTCCCGGAAGATGTTCAGGACTTGCTCCTGCAGCAGTGAATGCGATTAAGCTAACTGCCGCCATGAATAGAGTCGTAATCGTAACGACCAGAACATATCTCTTCAAGTACTCTATCGAGAGCACCGGGAGTGTGTTGTCCAGATGTACCATCTGTTGACGGGCATACGCCTTGTTCCACACGAGAGCAGACCCGAGAGAAAAAGGAATGCCAAATGTGAGTACACTAGCTGTAATGTTGATGGCATGCAACGTCGACGAAATTCCTTCACTCGCTATGGGGTAGGAGAGAGGTGAGAGGACGATCACTGAAGCGCATGACAGAGCTAACCATACTGCTAGATCCCGAGGCCTAATCAACCCGAGAAACCTCAGTTTCTCCCTTAGACCTCTCATCGTGTCCCACAATCACTATGACCTTCCTGTTGTCAACCCTCTTAGACAAAACGCTGAGTGCTTCCAGCTAGACTGAAGCGCCTTCCTTATTATGTTCTATTGTCCAGTTGCTCGTCAAGGTAGTCCTAAGCTCTGCTGTTGTTGTCGTTTCGAAGTGGCAGTCGCAGGGCGATTTGTTCGGAAAAATGAGAACGAATGGAGAACAATGGTGTTCTCACGTATCAGCTTGTGGCATGGTATTGTCTTGTACAATCTTGATGGTCCATCACTCAGGTTTTGATTCGGATGCTTGGCCAAAGAAATCGAGAAAACGAGCTAAATCAGTCAGCTGAGTTCTAATGACTGGTAAAATGCATTTCCTAAGTGAATAATCTGTTACTTATTGGCAAGCTTTAAAACCATCAGCAATACGCACGTCAGACAGGCGCTCGTTGTCTAGGGGCTATGATGGATCCCTGCCACGGATCCGGCAATCACATCCGATTCGGATGTGGTCGGGAACCGGGAACTACATTCTAGTTCGAATGTGGTCGGGAATTCGAGTCCCGGCGAGCGCACCATTTTTGCTGCTACATAACATAATGCTAGAACAATCCTAAGCGACCTATTTGTGTGAGCATTTGTGGAGTTCTTTAGCGCCTGAAAATACTGAATCCTGATATCGCTAATGTCTGAGAATATTGACGAGAAGCTGCATGGAATTGAGATTGTAGAAAACCTTCAAAGCTGCATAGAACTGAGAAAAGAGGTCAGAGTGGGCTTTGTCGATAATCGAATGTACGTGTGGAAACGCAATAATTCTCAGAATGACATGCTCAATGCATGGTCCAACCAATATTTCTACTTCAAAGAGAAAGATGCATTGAAGCGTCTTCAGGACAACGCCCTTAGGAGCCTTGGGCTGAATCCACAATCTCCTGAATCTAGGACTCATATCAACAAGTTGATGGACCAGATTCTCCGCAAGACGGACAATGAAACGCTCAAGAAATCTAGACACCTAAAAGAAACCCGGATACAGGGTGAATCGCTGAAATTCCTGATGGATTCACTAGGCATGGAAAATCAGTTCCTTGAAAAGAAAGTCGCAAAGATAACTGGAATCAAGGGGCAAGGCGGGCTTGAAAACCCCAAATTTCCGACTGGAGAAGAACTTCAGATACTACGTGCACGCATAGTAGGAACTGTCGTTAGTGACTGTCAGGTCCGTGGCAGCAAAGGCCTCATCTACTCTGAATCATCGGATGAAAGAATTGGCCGCTTTCAAGATACGTTGCGAAATTTCGGCGATATACGACTGAAAAGGAATTTTAGAGAGGATAGAGGTACTTACGAGATTTATATCAACTCTGCAATGTCTGAAGCAGTTACTTTCTGGGAGATTCCAGAGGGTGACCGGACCATTTTGAATTATGGGCTTCCTTCAGACGTTCATAAGTGGTCCAAGAATGCGCAGCGTGCACTGATTCAAGACATGTTCTCACAGGATGGGTGTGTTTCAAAAAATGGTGAAATTAGCTGGAACCGTAGCCACGCATTATGTGCAGGAAACAAATCGGAAAAATACGCCTTTCAATCAAAGTTGTCACTTGAGGCAGTTAGGTTTCTGAAGGAATCAAAGGAAGCGAAGAGAGATTATGAAACAGGTAATGCTGGTGGGATCTACCTGACAATCGGGCAACTTGAATCTCTTCAAAGCAACTCAGACCAAATCAAAGCTAATGCGGCAAAGAAGATTCTTCACGCGGTCCATGACCACAGGAACCAATTGATAGACGCGGAAGTGGCTGTCGTACGGGGCTTCGGAATCAATGCCACACTTGACCCCATGCAAATTTCTTATTACAAGAAGTCTGGGCGGGTTAGTGTGAGATGGCAGGCACGAATACGCGACAATGAATCAAAGATGAGAAGTGCTTTCTTGTTGCGTCCAAATGACCGTGTAAAGGAGTCGATACTTGATGCCTGGCTAATGAAGCAGCCTAACGGTG
>DAOWNS010000346.1 GCA_030642465.1 Candidatus Thorarchaeota archaeon
AGAAGAAATCCTTACAAGAATCGAGAAAGCTTACAGGGACCTCGAGATCGAGACTCCACTCGTAGCTCATAAAGACTTCAGCACGGCTATTAAAACGGCGCTTGGTTCGAAGTAGACCGCTTCAACTAGTCGCCCATGAAATGGCGGGTAGCAAACATGGGAATACGAAGACCCTTTCGTGTGCTGGCACCTGGGCGTGTCTGTCTATTCGGCGAGCATAGCGACTACCTTGGGTTGCCTGTGATTCCTGCAGCGATAGACAAGACAATTGAGATTTGCTCTTCACCACGAGATGACAAGTCAATCAAGGTGAACTATGTTGACTTGGGAACAGCAGACTCGTTCTATCTTGATACTGACATCACTTACCGAAATAGACGTGACTACCTTCGTAGCGCGTTCAATGTCCTCTTGCGAAGGAAGATGCGACCTTCACTTGGCGCTGACCTTAGAGTGAGTGGTGATATCCCCATTGCTGCAGGTCTCTCGAGCTCCTCTGCCCTATCCGTTGCATCAGTGATGACTGTTGCGCAGATAGCGGAATCTACACTAGAGGAGGAAGAACGCGTCCAACTGGCATTTGAAGCTGAGGTCACCGAGTTCGGGGAGAGTGGGGGCATGATGGATCACTTCGCATCAGTCATGGGAGGAATCATTCACGTTGACTGTGGACATGGCAATCGACTGACTAGACTTGATGCGCACCTTGAGGGCATTGTCATAGGGGACTCCCAAGAGAAGAAACAAGACACAGTCGGAGACCTGAGAAAGATACGACTGACAGTGGAGGAGGGTTATCGACACCTGACATCACAGATTGATGATTTCGATCATCGAGAAACCCCCCTCATCGAGGTTCAGGAGCATCTGGATAAAATTCCAAAGCACTGTAGGGTCATCACAGAAACCACCATTCGGAATAGAGACCTCACAAGCCGAGCTCTAGACATCCTGAGAAGCAAGCGCCCAGACCCGGAAATCATTGGAGCAATGTTGAATGAGCACCACACCCTGCTGAGAGATGGTTTCAAACGGTCAACGCCCAAGATTGAAAGGATAATCCGTGCGGCGACCAAGGCGGGTGCACTTGGCTGCAAGATAAACGGCAGTGGCGGCGGGGGTACGATTCTGGCCTTCGCGCCAGGCAAGGAAGAGAAAGTCGCCGAAGCAATCAAGGAGGTAGGGGGTGTGTCTTATCTCACAAGGATAGGCCGCGGAGCATCCTTGACCATCCTAAGGGAGTGAATCACGAACTCTCGGCGAGCTGCTTCATCCTATCTTCGACAATATCCATAACCTCTTCCTTGAGTGCGCGGCCCTTCTTTAACAGGCTCTCAACTTCATCACCCATCTTCTTCGCGAAGTCCTTATCGGTGATATTGCCAAGATTGACCTTCACGTTTAGAGCAGCACCCTCAATGGCTGCGAGCAATGCTAGCGCGGCCATGCCAGCATCAGTGATTGTGTTGATGTTCCCCTTCTCAGCAGCTATTTTTGCTCCCTCAAGTGCCTTGAAAGAATGACGCATTGTCTGCAGCGGGACTTCTGCCGCGCCCTTGGTTGTTGCCTGAACTGCCTTTGCCTTCTGTTTCTGTTCAGCAGGGGTTTCTTCAGGCATCTTGAAGGTACTCATGACCTCATCAAATGCCACGGAATCCTCTTCGACAAGACCCATGAGTACTCCACGGTCGTTTTCCACTGCATGTCGGACTTTGAGCATCTCCTCTTTTATCGCAGCAAACTTGCGACCACTGAGAGAGAGACCGGTTACCATACAGACTAGAGCCGCGCCATACGAGCCCAAAGCAGCTGCGACACTTCCACCTCCAGGCGTGGCACGTGCCCTTCTAATTTGGTCTCCAAACTCGATAAGAGTCATCTCAGAGAAGGTCTTCTCTTTTGGACCCTCCGCTCCACCAAGATAGTGCAAATCAAGAATCATGGAATCGTCGAGTTTCTCGGGCTGGAGGTAGTATTTCAGCGCATCAAGTAGGGCAAACAGCGGGACCATACCCACTATTTCTGTTTCAACTACAGTTGCACCAAAACGCTTTGCTTCGTTTCTTACGACTTCCAGAACCTGGTGAATTTTGGTCCGCTTCGGATGGGTC
>DAOWNS010000377.1 GCA_030642465.1 Candidatus Thorarchaeota archaeon
AGAAGGGCCAAGACTGGCCATGCTTTCCTGCATGAGACCTGCCGCATAGGCGGACATCCAGTCGGGAACTGACATCAGTATTGGTTTGAAGGAGAGCTTCGCAGAAAGATACGCAACAACACCAAGGATAGGAGATGCATGTGCACAAACGACTACATCCGGTTTGAAGCGGAGTGTTTCCTTCAGAGATGATGCAGTGAAAAGTACTAGCGTGATTAGATAGGCTAAGGGCGGATAATGACGCCATATCGCTTCCATCCACTTCTCCAAAAGCAAGTATCTCGCGCTAATGTTGCTATGGACCTTTGGAGGGGGGCCTTTCCAGTTCTCCTTGTACTTCCAAGTTGCCGGCCGCTGACCATAGAGATACCGAAGTGGCTGTGTAACCACGAAATGAATCCGTACACCCCTTGCGGCTGCTCTCTTGGACAACTCGAAGATAGACCTGTCAGAGCCGAGATATGGAGGAAAATGCTCAACGAAAACGGCAATGCGCTTCGGGGAAAGCGGTGATTTCAAAGTAGTAACCATCTAATACTTGAGAAATCGAATCGCCATAATTATGATATAAGTGGATTGGAGATACTTCTATACGCCGCAACAGTCTTTTGGAATCGCCTAATGGATTGCATTTCTCCTCGACAGCGCTGCCGCTTCACAGGACCGAAATTCTTGATTAGCTAGCGGTGGCAGGGTCTGACTCCTTCTTTCTAGTGACGAATTGGTCCGATTTCTTAAGCTCAAGATGAACAACAGCGTATGCGGCAAGTGCCAAAGCCATGTGGATGGGAGTGAACAGAATGAATGAGGGATTCAAGAGACCATAGTATGTCGTATAGAAGAAATCGACCTCATAAAATGCATACGCCGAGCGCACAGGATATATGGTAAGTGTGAGATTGTCAATAGTCCCCGCGTCTACAGGGACTTCCGCAATCGAGAAGGAATACCTCCACAGGATGAAGGTTAGATTGGTCATCAGACTAGTCATAGGTATGATTGTGCCGTTGGTGCGATAGCCAGTTTCATCATGGCCCTCATATGTTAAGGATATGTCTGCATATCGTCCAAATGTGGGATCCCAGCTTGAGGTTATCCTTGTCACGAATTCAATATCAAGATTGAAACCGATTTGCACTGATTTTGTGTAGGAGATGATCACGTTCTCCAACTGCGATGTATTTGATACATTGCTAGTATTGAACCAGAACTCTCCTAGGTCCCCATTGGAGCGGACCCCAGCTTCCACCAAGTTGGGGTCGAGTCCAGTTCCGGACATGTTGACAGATGGTGTCCACCCGTCCATGGATATGAACTCATCTTCCCACAACCTGGTTTCATCGAAGCCCAGCGAGGCGAAGTTATCATGCGTGTAGCTTGGATATATCAGAAGAAGACAAAGCAGCATCAAAATAACGAGCCTTTTGTTCTTCAGCAAGAGGAACATCGGCAGGGACCAAAGAAGATACCAGCCATAGAAAACGCCACGTGACATTGCCATGATGAGAAGCAGTGCTCCCGAAACAAGGAGTACCATTGAGTTTGTGGAAACAGTAATCGCTGTTTTCTTCCGAAGGTTTCGATATCCCATCACGGTAATTAGAGAGCCAATGAAG
>DAOWNS010000344.1 GCA_030642465.1 Candidatus Thorarchaeota archaeon
ACAGCCCCAATAATCGGTCTAACCTTGCGTGCAGCTCCTAGCAGGTCTGCAGTTGTCACCCAACCACCGTCATTAATCAACAGCCTAAGCACTTTTGAGCGAACAGGGTCGGATTCTATGACTCCCTTAAGTGGCGCTAGGTTAACCTGATGCATACGTCCTGAATTAATCTCGGGACGCTCCCACGGAGCTAAATCCCGATTATTTCTTAGTGCGCTGAAATCCATATCTGGCACTCACATTAAATGAGAAGGTGTTGTGTTCTTTTGAAACGAAGTATTATCTCCTAGAAACGCTTGTGCATTGCTTTTGCACAACCCTTATCTAGAGCGGCCCCTCTGATAAAGTCGCTATGACGACCAGAGAGCCGCTAGTGGGGCTGTTCACTAAGAATCTCGAGAAGCCATCTGACCTGTTGTGTTGTGCATTCGGTCTCCGCAGCACCGAGATTGATGTCTATTTCTCTCTGCTTGGCGGCACTAGAACAGTCGAAGATCTGGAAGGGAAAATTGACAGGGACCGCAGCACTGTTCAACGTATTCTGCAGAAATTGGATAGCAAGGGCCTCATAGAGCGGGAGAAAACGAGAATTGAGAGAGGAGGCTATTTCTACGTCTATCGAGCTATATCGACTGAGGCAGTGAAGCAGCAGATACTCGAACAGCTAGAACACTGGTACACAGAAACCAAAAGACTCTTGTTGAGCAATTGGCCCGAGCCGCCTCGATAGAATCAGCGGGGCAAATTAATGGCTCAAATTTCTCTCCGAAAAAACACAGTTTTATTGGTCATACTCGCTCTGATTGCGGCTCTTGGCATAGTTGTGCGATTTTTTGTTCGTATTCCTGTAATCCCCGGATTCGTGGAGATAACTCCAGGATTTCTCTTTTCACTTCTGGGTGGTGTGATTGGTGGTGTGCCAGGAGGCGTATTCGTTGGAGCCATAGTTGGCATGGGCGGCGCCATGGGTGGAGGCGAACCCCCACTTCTTCCGATGATTGGCAACATCTTCTTGGGCATCGGTTCTGGATTGGCAATTCACGTGACAAAAGAGCGAAACTCGCGTAAGTATGCATTGATGGTCATCTTAGGTGGGGGAATAATCGGCGGCTTCATACCAACCGCGACCGTGTTTGCGTCACTTGTAGATCCCATCCAAGTCATCTTGGCAGCAGCTCTGTTGGACATGACCCAGGGATTTCTCTGGGCTATCGTGGCACTGTTCGTAGAGCGAAGCATCATTCGACCTGTCGCCGGAAAATATCTGTATCCTGAACCGAAAGAGCCAACTCCTGATGAATTCATTATGGACGCAGAGGACGCAACGGAATGACTGACAAGACCGTGTCGATAGACATTCGCAAAGACCTCTTTGGGGCCAATGAAGCGGCGGCCAGTATCAACGCAGATATCTTCAGGAAGCATGGACTCAAGACCTTTGATATAATGGGGTCCGTGGGTACCGGTAAGACCCTGCTGATTGAGTCACTGTGTATTCGGCTTGCTGGAAAGTATCGCATACTGATGGTTGCAGGCGACTTGGCCACAACAATTGACGCAGATAGAGTTGCTTCGCACGGCGTGGATACGGTACAGATCAATACTGGAACTGCATGTCATCTTGATGCTAGAATGGTGCGTTACGCTTTGCGGGAGATAGATCTTGGCAAGTATCAGCTCATGTTCATCGAGAATGTTGGAAACCTAATCTGCCCAGCCGGATACCCCTTGGGCGTGGATAAGAAAATAGTCGTACTCAGCATCACAGAAGGTCCCTACATGGTGAAGAAACACCCTCTTACAATCAAGAGATCAGATATGGTGGTCATAAACAAGATTGACCTAGCCGATGTTTTGGAATTCGATGTCGATGCTCTTGTCAATGATGTTCGCGAGGTTGATGCAAAACTACAAGTCTTCAAGGTGAGTTCAAAGACTGGGGACGGACTAGACGAGCTTATCGATGCGCTTGAGCTTTAGGAGCCAGCTTCAGTTTCAATCAGTTGTCCAAGTGCCTTTCGAACGCCCTCTGTATGACCTGCACCCAAGACGACGACAATCTTCCCTTCAACATCATTGAGAATCGAAAGCAGTGCTTTGGCTATGTACAGGTCCCTCTGGTGGATG
>DAOWNS010000366.1 GCA_030642465.1 Candidatus Thorarchaeota archaeon
ATAACGAAGGGCCATAGAAAACGATTTTGATATGAATGCGTCCCTGGTCATCGCGCTTCAGCACTCTTCCAGGAACTATCTCTGCTGTGGTCTGAGGATAAATATGAGCTTCTTTTGCCAGCTTTGCGGTTTCTTCTTCGTTAATCCTTAGATCATCGGATGATGTGACAAGGTAGCCCATTGGAGGGGGTACGCCTCGAGGCACAGCAACAGGAGTTGAGGGTCTAATATCATCTACAACGGATGTGCTACCTGTGGATTCGACCGAAGCAGAAAGAGGCCGTTCCGTTTCAGCATCTTCTTCCTTTCGCTTCTTCTTTCGACCGAACAGCCTCCTTAGCACCGACAAGCCGCTCCGATTTCAAGAGTGGTAAATGCAACTTAAAGGCTTTAGGGGGGTTTAATCCGCCTTATTCATTAGGGAGATTTATCAGCATTAGAGATTCCCCGGTCCATGTTATGCCAGCAAATATAGACCGCGAGTATATCGAAAGCCTATTTCCAACTCTCGCTGATATGACATACCTGAACAATGCAGGGACAGGCATTCCACCTAGGACCACAGTGGATGCGATGAAACAACACTTGGTAAATCGGACGAATGCAAAGGGGAAGTTTGCGGACACCTTGAAGATGATTAAGGAAGTTCGAACCCTCCTAGCCAAGCTACTGGGTGGCGATTACAGTCAATATGGCCTAGTGCCAAGCACATCGTCCGGTATCAACGCACTTGCCCACAGTATCAAGTATCCCAAGGGATCCAATGTTGTCTTGTGTGACCTAGAATTCCCCGCGAACTACATCCCATGGCAGAACATAAGCAGACTCTATGGCGTTGATCTCCGGATTGTCAAGTCCGAACAGGGTGCTGCTCCAGTTGATGCCTTTAGGGAGATGATTGATGAGAATACGCGAGTCGTTGCTACAAGCCAAATCCAATTCGGTTCAGGTTACCGAGCAGATTTGGAATCGCTTGCCGCATCGGTACATGAAGTTGGGGGTTACTTTGCTGCAGACATTATACAAGCAGCAGGTTACATAGATACTGATCTTGCAGGAATTGACGTGGACTTTGCGGCAGGTCAAGCAGCGAAATGGCTACTTGGACCAATTGGTGCAGGCTATATCTACTTGAAGGAGAGCCTCTTTGAAACCGTACGCCCCAAGTTCCTTGGATGGTGGGGAGTGAAGGACATCATGAACTTCTCCTACTCAATGAGGGAACACATTCCAGATGCAAGAATGTTCCAGATAGGTTCACCAGCGGTCATTACGTATGTGGGGATGGTTGAGTCATTGAAGGTTATTCATGGAATACCAGCCAAGACGCGAGAAAGAACCGCTCTCGACAATGCAGAGTATCTACGCAAGCGACTTGAGGAAAACGGAGTCGAGTACTACGACTTCGGTCCAAAACATAACTCGGCTATAGTGTCGTGCGCACCTCCTGATGCTGAGAAACTTCTGGAGAAACTCTCCAAGAACAGGATCCACTGCTCAGTCCGCAATGGGCGATTGAGAGTTGCCCCTCATTTCTACAATTCTCGAAGTGACATCGACAAGCTAATGGAGCATCCGGGGTGAAGTCATCTTCGAACACATCTCTGGTCCAATTCATTTCCTCACTAGTAGAAGCTTCGACTCAAACATTATCTTCCTCGATTGTGGTGACAAGCAAGTTCTCAT
>DAOWNS010000214.1 GCA_030642465.1 Candidatus Thorarchaeota archaeon
GATGGGCGCTCTCCTCGGATCTCGGGCCGATTTTAGGCAGCGTGCAAACGAAGTCAAAGCGATTGTGTCCAAGGTCGTGAAGGATGTTGAGAAGATGACTCTTGAGGCACAGCGTTCTGAGCTTAGTGATATCGCTCCTGAACTGCTCGAACAAGAAGTCAAGGTGGAGTCAGAATCTAAAGAACTCCCAGAACTCACGAATGTAGACAAATGGCCAAAGGTAGTCATGCGCCTTGCACCTTTTCCATCCGGTCCCCTTCACATCGGTAATGCCAGAATGGCCGTGCTGAATGACTATTACGTGAAGAGGTATGATGGTGAACTTATCCTAGTCTTTGATGATACGATTGGCTCTGCTGAGAAACAGGTCGAAACTGAAGCATTTGATATGATTCCTGAGGGTCTAGACTATCTTGGGGTTAAATGGCATCGCACAGTGTACAAGTCAGACCGACTTAATATCTTCTACAAGTATGCAGTTGATTTACTGAAGAAAGGCGAAGCTTACGTGTGTGATTGCGATGCAGGGCTTTGGAGAAATGAGCACAAGATTAAGGGAAAGCCCTGTTCCTGCAGCATCCTTTCTGTCGATGAGAATCTATCTCGTTGGGAGATGATGCTAGATGGCACCTATCCCGAAAGAGGCGCCGCAGTTCGTCTGAGAACTGGGATGGATAATCCTGATCCCGCGATGCGAGATCATGTAATCCTCCGCATATCCGAAACAGAGCACCCCAGAGTGGGAACACGCTACCGTGTGTGGCCTTTGCTGGAGTATTCATGGGGAATCGATGATCATGAATTAGGAATTTCTCACATAATCAGGGGCAAGGATCTAGTGAAGGAGGGGAAGATTGAGCAACACATATGGTGCATCTATGACTGGCAGCAACCTGAACTTCTCTACTACGGTCGGCTAAAGTTCCAAGATGCTACACTTAGTAAGAGCAAATCTAGAAAAGAGGTCCTTGATGGAACCTATTCAGGATGGGATGATCCTCGCACTTGGAGTATGCAGTCATTAGCTAAGCGAGGCATTGACTCCCAGGCCATAAGAAAAATCATGCTTGACCTTGGACTGAGCACTGTTGACATTTCAATCTCTATGAAAGCCCTCTACTCTGAGAACCGCAAGCTACGTGACGCCGATGCTCCGCGCCTTTTCTTTGTTGAATCGCCAACTTGGCTGAAGCTGTCTGGGGTTCCGGCGGAAACCACCTACGCAGAAGCACCTGTTCATCCTGATTTCCCGGACCGTGGAGTCAGGAAGATTCCACTTGATGTGCGTGATGATACAATTCTGGTAGGAATTCAGACGAAGGACTACGACCGATTTGAAGAAGGCCTCCTCTTCAGGTTGAAGGATTTCGCCAATTTCAAACTCCTCAAAGGGAAATCGCCAGTTGGTCAATTCCACAGTCACGACGTGGATGATGTCCGAGCTACCAAAGGCCCAATAATCCAGTGGGTACCCAAGAAGGGTTCCGTGGGAACGGAGATTACGATGATTGATGGCAGCATAACAACGGGTTTCGCGGAGCCAAGTGTATCTAAATTGAAACCCGGAACATTCTTCCAGTTTGAAAGATGGGGATTTGGCTGTATTGTTGAATCAGGCTCACCCATGAAGGTTGCCTTTGCGCACAAGTGATGATTCCGCATAAGAGATATCACTAGTGTGTCGTAATCTTGCAGCCAAAGAGGACAAATAGGCATGCACTAGCCATTCACGTGGTGGTATCCTATGCCGAAGAAGAAGTCAAAAAAGAAAGCAACATTGTCACCCTCGCTCTTCAAGGTGACTGGTGCAAGTGCGAAACTGAAAGTGGATGATAAGAAGAAGAAGCTCTACTACTTCGGAACCAAAGTGAAGCCCAAGAAAGCAGCGAAGCTCGCTGTAGGAACTGGCGCTGATATCTTGGGAGTGTCCGGTACATCTCTCAAGGTCGGCAAGCCAGTTCTCAAATACGATTTTTACTGTAACTATGAAGCGGATCTCAAGATGGCATTCGTTCGGGTGAGGAAGCAGGAGTTCGGTGTTCAAGACCAAATGAAAGCCGCCATGGTCGGGAAGGAAATCCACACACCAAAGAAAGGGAAGGGCATCCCTGGCAAGGCTATCCAATTGGACATTGTGGAGCTCTTTGAAACGAAAGGTTCGGATACGATGCTATTAGATGGCTCAACTGGCTCTCCTGCCAGAAGCTTGGAGCGCCTTCTAAAGGGGCCCGGCAAGAAAAAGGCATCATCTGCTTGGGTGCGCAAGAACAAGATTTCTCCGGGGAGGTTCAATACTCTCGAAAAGGTCACTAAAGCAGTGGTCAAGATGGCTAGTCGAAAACCCTCGGAAGCGAAGCGCGTAGTAAGTCATAATCTTACATTCAAGAAGCTTGAGGGCTACTATGTACCAACGTATTACGTAAAGGTGTCCGCGGGTTCGGAATCAAAGATGATGCGCATCAACGCAGTGAATGGAAATGTGGCTTTAAAGGTATGAACTTGAATCCAATCATGTCATTGAGTTGAATCATTGAAGATCTCAATATTCGTCTGTTTAGAATCCTTTATTCAGGTAACAGGGCGAGCTGTATAGGTCTGAGGAATTCACTATGTCGACCGTCTACTCAACAGTCCTTCTCCGGTTCGGTGAGATTGGAATCAAGTCCAAGCAGACAAGACGTCGTATGGTTTCTCTGCTCGTAAAGCATGTACGCACAGCGTTGAAAGAGAAAGGTGTGTCCTTCATCAAAGTTCGAAGGGAGTACGGACGGATATTCATTGAAACTGAAGAGGCTGTTGAAGTAGCAAAGGCCGCATCGCAAGTCTTCGGAATTGTGTCAGCTTCACCAGTGGTGGTTGCATCTTCGGATATGGATACGATCTTGGCAACCGGAGGTGCCTTGGCGAAAGAGCAGTTCACCAAGGGCAGCACATTCGCAGTAGATGCCAGGAGAATTGGGACGCATAACTACACAAGTCAAGACATTAGAGCGAAGCTTGGGGAACGTATTCTTGAGGGGCTGCCTGAGCTCAATCTCAAGGTGAACCTAACTGCGCCTGAGGAGTCGATCTATGTCGAGGTGCGCGATGACATGGCGTACCTATTCACAGAAACAGTCAAAGGTGTTGGAGGGATGCCAACTGGTTCCCAGGGTAAGGCTATTTGCACAATCTCTGGCGGCCTTGATTCTCCTGTTGCTTCGTATAAAGTGATGAAACGAGGATGCATTCCCGTGTTCGCGCATTTCGACAATGCTCCCTACCTAGATAATTCCCCCAAGGATGTTGCCATCAAACAAGCCAGAAAATTAGCTGAATACATCCATGACTATGAGGTGAAGATGTACATCGTCCCTCACGGGTTGGATCTTGCCCAGGTAATCCAGCATGCTCCAGAGAAGATGCTTTGCATATACTGCAAGAGGAACATGTTGCGGCTCGCCCGCGAGATTGCGATAATTGAGGATGCAGACGTGATAGTTACAGGTGAGATAATCGGTGAGCAAGCCTCGCAGACCTCCAAGAATCTGAGAGCAATCAACACTGCAGTTTGTGATTATCCAATCCTGAGGCCTTGTGCTGGAGATGATAAGGTGGACATAGAACATCTGGCCGCACAGATTGGCACATACTACCTTGCAGGAGAGGTTTCATCGTGCTGCACACTTCCTCCCAAGTACCCTGAAGTGAAAGCGTCAGTGGAAAGCGTTGAGTCAATTGAGAAGGCATTTGACATGCAGGTGATTTCAGAGCAGATCTCGCAAGCGGAAGTCATCATTTTGAAGCCGGGAAAGCCGTATCATTGAGTCAATTCCGCGCGAAAGAAGAAGCGTCCTTTTCGCCACTTACAAGCGCTTAAATAGAGATTGCAGTCAAAGGGGAATTATACGGGCTGTTAGAGCCAGTCTA
>DAOWNS010000328.1 GCA_030642465.1 Candidatus Thorarchaeota archaeon
GACATGACCAGAACCTTATCGAAGTTTTCGAAGCGTTTCTGCAACTTGGGTTCCCCAATTCTACTAACCATATTCTGCAAAGCTCGTAGGATATCTTCCTTCGCCAGGAAACTTCACACTCCTTTTCCCATCACGTTTTGTGTACTGTGTGCCTGTTGTACCGAGGCTTCTCTAGTATTGCAGCCCCCTCAAAAAAGGGTGCCTAAAGTTGGTTTAATTAGCCCTTCTTCCTTTCCCTTCCAGTAACTTCATCCCACCTTTCTTGGCAATCTTTCCGGTAGTGAATGATAATGCAGGCACTAGATCTGGCTCTTCGCATGGGTTTCTTCTATGTCTTCATTTTACTTGGATTTGTGATTGCGCAGAAGACCAGTAGGGCCGACCATTTGGCTAAGGTTTCAACGTCGTTGATTATCAATCTCCTTCTGCCAATACTCATCCTTCAGTCGCTGCTTGCGACTCCTGCAAGCGCCTTCATAGAATTGCCTGCAGTGATTTTGTTGGCGTTACTGACACATCTGTTGGGCTTCATTCTATTGCTGATTGTCCTTCGCAGACGCGCAGTCGACAAGGCAAAGAGTGGCGCGCTTCTCCTATGCGTGACCTTCAACAACGCAATGTTTCTTCCAATTCCCCTTGTGTTGATGTTTATTGGCGACGCCGGGATAGCGATTGTAACAGTTTTTGCAATCATCCAGATGGCACTATTCGTTACAATCGGGTCATTCATAGGTGCAACATATGGGGGCGGTGCGCCTGATTTGAAGTCCATTGTGCGGAAAGCAGTTCTGTTCCCACCCTTCCTTGCTGCGGGACTAGCGGTACTTCTTTTCATCCTTGGATTCACACTGCCAACAGAAGTCACATCAGTGCTCGAATACAATAGCACTGTAACGACCTACTTGGCTCTGTTTGTCGTTGGGCTTGGTGTCGGCACAAGTTTCTCCCTAAGTAGCCTGAGATCCGCGCTCGAGGTCATCTCAATACGTCAAGTGCTTGTCCCAGCAGTTATCGGTGCCGTACTGCTTGTGTCAGACCTCTCCAACCTGACTGCTAGAGTGATTCTTTTGGAGGCCTTGATGCCTCCTGCAGTGCTGACTGTGACTTATGCAAACGGGTTCAAACTTGATGCCGAAACTGCAGCAACAACGGTAACCGTGGGAACACTCCTATTCATGCCACTCGTGCTATTCCTCCCGCTAATAATTGGCTAGGCTTCATCACATATTTCTTGGATTTAGTCTGTATCTCAAGGAATATATCATTGCAGCCTTGAGAAGCCTGTGTTGGTGAACCGATTGAGTAACAATGACCCCGAGAAAGACAAGGACCCTGACGCTATCAGAAAGTCCTTGAATGACATTGTACAGAAACTCGGGCAAGATAGTGAGGCGAGCCGAAGCTGGGGCGACTCCATTCATGGCAACCGTGAGGAATGGGAGAAACTCAAGAAGCAGATACACGATCGTCAAAAGGCTCTCAAAGCCCTTGTAGTGGAGAAGAAGGCTGGGACGATTGGTCCCGATGAGTTCGATAGTGCTTTTAGAAAAATCCAAGATGAGCTGACCGAACTGGAGTTCGAGGTATACAACATGCGGCTTGGCACGAAAATTCAAGCATGACTGTTTCTACTTGTCCATTTTCGCTCTCTGAACTAATACAAAACCTTCGACCAGTGCAAGTGTACCGAGTATCCCCGCGAGCATAATTAGGAATAGATTGAGTGACCCATCAATTGAATCAGGCGAGGTTCCTTCGAGTCCATTATTCAACGCTCCAAGATTATAGGTCATTGTCGCGACATAATCAGAAAAGCCAGTGAAGAAAACCGCGCGCAGCCATATGAGTTTCGAACCTGTGTCTTGAGATAGCTGAATGGCAAATTCACCACCTGCTTGAAGTCGCGATATATCGGAAGCGAATATCAAATCGATACTCCCGTTCATCAGTGCAGACGACACCTCTAGCAGTTCTCCTCCTGAGATGAAGATGCTCTCTCCTTTGTGGAGCACAGCTGTCACATCTATTCCAAAAGCTTCTGCTACGTATGCCTCTGCGGGAAACGTCACCACGACTTGCAGCTCCGAGAAGCCATGTACATCATTAAGTTCTGATATTAAATTTAGAAGTCCCTGCACATCATGGAGAAACCCGTTGAACATATCCAGCCAGTAGTCCGAGTATGAGGGGCTTAGTACGGTAAGAGCGTCGCGTGTGGCGTTGGCGATAGCAATGGCATTCTTTGGCAACAACCAATACCCATGTGGGTTGTCATCATGCTCTTGTGCAGTTGCGTGATTGCTTTCTCCTCCTGGCATTGGCGACAGTTCAGCACCAAA
>DAOWNS010000243.1 GCA_030642465.1 Candidatus Thorarchaeota archaeon
CGGCCCTACTACAATCACACTAATCAGAAGCGCATAAAGAATCCCGCCTAAAAGATGGGGCTTCGACAGTTCTGCAGGGTGAACTGTTTTCATAAATGAGGTCTGTCCCGCATCTCTCTTGTCTGATCGTATGGCCGCAGCATAGGATATGGCCAATGTCATCAAGATTAGAATCTGAATCACTGCAATCGAGCTTGTCATGCCAAAATCAAATGAACTGAAGGCGTAGTAGATTAGAACCTCTAGGGTCATGTAGCGTCCTTGTCCAAGAGCTAGTACAATTGGAAAAGACATGAAGCAGAAGAGGAACGTGAGAATCGCAGCGCTTAGGAGTGAGGGCATTGCGTGAGGAAGAATAATTTTGCGAAGTTTCTGAATGGTTGAAGCACCGAGCAGCTCAGCTGTATCCTCGATGTCGGGATCTAATCTCTCAAGGGCCGCAGACACCAAGAGAATCACAAGAGGTATGTTATAGAATGCATGCGCCAAGATGATTCCGGGCACACCTGCCGCAAGGTTTACCACCGACTCAGTTGCGCCTGTCAAAGCCATGGCGACTGAGTCCACGAATCCATATGAGCCGAACATTCTGAGGAAACCTACAACCACAACAATCGGGGGGAGTATGAATGGCAAGATTACCGCCGCCCGTACAGCTTGCTTTCCTTTGAACTCAAGACGTGCGAGTAGGAAAGCTCCCGGTAGACCCAAGGCGACAGCGAGAATTGTACTCGCGGCCGCTTGGAGGAACGTGAACCACAGTATTGCGTGTGTGACTTGTGAACTCATAACCTCCTGAAATGAAGACCCAGGGCCGACCACTAGTCCCATAATCAGTACGCCGAGTACTGGGTAAACCAAGAAGATAACTAGCAACAGAAGCGGAAGCGCCATTATCACATATGTTGCCCTTGAGCCGTTTCTCATGTGCGAATTTCCGCCTATCCTCTTATGATATCGTTCCACTCTGATTTCCAGGATGCAAGATTTTCTGCTATTTCAGATTGGCCAAGTAATTCGTTTAGGAGAACAACTTCGTCTGGTTTCAGAGCGTAATCAAACGCGGGATCCAGCTCGACGTTCATATTGGCTGGAAACATCCATTGGTTGAGAGCGACGTATTTCTGCACGGCTGGCGACAAGCAGTATTCGATGAAGAGCTTCGCGAGTTCAGGGTTAGGTCCGTTCTTCACAAGTCCCATACCCTCGACCTGCATCCACGCATAGTGCTCTCCACCGTAGTAGATGGGCGCAGTGCCAACATCCGGCTCCGCTTGGGTGTAGTAGGCTGAATATGCAGGATCTGTTCCGTAGCTGACCATCATATGTTTTGTTGGGTCATTATACCAGACTCCCCATGCCTCTGACCAGCCCGGTTGTATGTCAATGTCATTCTTGACATCTGACCACCAGTCTGTCCAATCGGTGCCAAGCAGCTTTTCATGGACTGTTATCTCTGTCAAGAGGAAGGCAAGTCCGGGGCTGCTCAGGTACGGGTCTTCTGTAACCAATGCGCTTGCCATTGCGGGGTAGGCGAGATCCGCGAAGGTGAGATTCGCCAATTCCGGGTGTGTTGTTGTATTCATATCTGCCATGGAGTAGATAATTGTCACTAGACCGAAATCGAAAGGCACGACATAGTGCTCAGGATCAAGCGCCGTAACTATGGAATCATCAATCAATGATAAGTTGGCAGGCGTGTAAGGCTCCAAGACGCTTCTCGCTGCCTGTTCCAGAATCAGTATGTTGTCAATACCTATGACCACATCCGCGATTGGGTTAGCTGACTCCGCCTCTAAAATTGCAACTAGTGTGTTAGCATCGTCGGCACGTCTGTCGATGATAACATCAACATCATACCTTTCCTCGAATGGAGCAAAGAAATCCGTATCATTGTCATCCCCCCAATCCATGAAACTTCCGTAGGTGTAAATGGTCAGGGCCCTCTGTTGAACCGGATTGAACATGATTACGGCGGCGCCTGCTATGATGATAACCACAACGATCACAGCGGCTGTGATTACTGCTTTCGGGTCCCGTCTAGAGGGATATTCAGTCATTTCCATTGCCTTTATATTACTGTTATACAACTGCGTTATAGAACACTACCCAGATAAATAGTTTCCCTTGAGGTTGAAGCCGTGAGACCCCCCTGTGAGCTGGTGCAACGAGAGTTCCTTCCGTCTGTGAGAACACAGTTGGCAAGAGATCTTAGCCAGAGAGGTCTATCTCAAAGTGAGATTGCGCGGAGAATGAGCATCACGCAGGCAGCCGTGAGCAAATACTTGAGCCAACCTGAAATACGAAGTGCCCCCATTGATGAGGTTTCATCGTTGGTCAGTGAGTTGGCTAAGATGGTGCTGTCAAACGAATCTTCAGCAGCTGATATGATTAAGGCAATTTGCTCCACGTGCATGCTGCTGCGAATTGGATCTCATACTTGTGAACGTCATAAGGAGCGATTCAAGGAGCTAAAAGAGATTGATTGTCAGGTTTGTGCTGAGCTGCTGGGTGGGACGGAACCCAGGTTCCCAGGACGAGCGCGTGTTATTGGCGACATGGCAGCTGCTGTCCGTGTGATAGAAAAAATATCTGGATTCGAACTACTCATGCCTCAAGTTCGAGCGAACATTGTCGCGTGTGATGAAGCCGCAAAATCGACTGACGATGTTGCAGGTGTGCCAGGAAGGATAACGATGGTAGGGGGCCGAGCACGCGTTCTTTCTGGGCCTCAGTTCGGAACATCTGCTCACACTGCAGAGCTGCTGCTGTGGGCTAAGAGTCATTGGCCAAGAGTGCGAGCTTGCTTGTGCGTGAGTGGAAGTGAAGCTGTAGTTCGTGCCGCCGAATCAAATGGATTCAAGGTTATCAAACTCAAGAATCCTGCAGTTAGTACAAAGCGTATCTCACGCGCAGCCACCCGTCTTGTCAAGGTTCAGAAACGAGTTCCCCGATTGCCTGCTCTCCACGTCCCTGGTGGCATAGGTGTTGAACCTATCCTCTATCTATTCGAAAGGGATGCAATTACTCTCGCCAATCATTGTGTTGATATTATCGAGGCTCTTTAGGACCGATTGATGTTTCACATTCAAACCTGTGTTACACAGCCTTATTTTGCGGCTCAATTAGTGGAGCCTAGTACACATCCTAGGGAGTTCAATGATGCTAACCATCCGACAAGGCGGCATGCGCGATTGCAAAGATCTCCTAGACGTGTACATGGGCACACATTTGACAGAGAGATACACCACCGTTGAACAAGTGAAGGCTTCCCACCGAGGGATTGGATTTCAGAAATGGGGCTGGTTAGTGGCTGAGATGGGGGGCCGTGTTGTTGGCGAGGTTCTATTCCGTATTGAAACGAACACCTTAGCCGGAAAGATTGGCATCATAACTGACGTAGGAGTTGACGTGCGGCATCAAAAGAAGGGGCTTGGCAAGAAGCTGGTAGCGGCTGCCGAGAGTGCACTC
>DAOWNS010000304.1 GCA_030642465.1 Candidatus Thorarchaeota archaeon
AATCCTTTTGCAAAAGTTTTGAGCGCCTTCTTTGACAGATTAATCTTGAAGTACCTCTTCAGTTCGTACTGATTCACGAATAACAGGTCAGTCCCAGGTAGTATCTTCGAGAAATCCACATTATCTGCGGCATGGCCCGGGTCAAGCGAGAAAATCATCCCATTGTTTGAAGCGATCTCCAGCGCCCTACTAGTCATCATTGGGAAGCCCCCTGCAACATGAACGCTGCTGGCACGTGCGACGTAATCCTCATCAAGCACATGTTTCTCAAGGAAGCGGTTTGCCCCGGGGTTGGCCACCACTACACTTCCGTCAGTTGGATGGCGCGCCATAAAGAAGAGCCCTGTCGCCTGCTTACCCAGCACTAGCACATTGCTCGTATCTACGCCTATCTTTGACAGTTGTTTCAGAACCATCTCGCCGTAGATGTCATTGCCAACGCAGCTCACTAGTCCCGTTTTCACACCTAGTAGTGTTGACTCCACTGCGAAGTTTGCAGCAGAACCGCCAAATGAGATATGTCCTTTATCTGACACAACATGCCGAATGCTACCAGGAAGTGTGTCAACATACATGATCATGTCAATGTTTATTCTGCCGATTGCAACGATCTCGTTGACCAACTGCTTTGCCTCCTATACAATAAGTGCAAGTATCGCTTTTTGCGCATGCAAACGGTTCTCTGCTTGATCAAAGACAACCGAATGGGGTCCATCCATGACTTCTGAAGTAAGTTCCTCATCTCGATGCGCAGGCAAACAATGCATTACAATGACATCAGACTTCGCATTTCCGACCAATCCCTTGTTCACTTGGAATGGCATCAGTGCGCTCTCCTTTTCCTTTGACTTCTCTTGGCCCATTGAGAAGAATGTGTCTGTGTAGATAACGTCTGCATTCTTCACCGCCTCGGAGGGTATGTTTACAACTTCGAGTGTCGTGCCGTACGTCTTGCTGAGTCTATCCGCTCTCTTCATGATTTCCTCGGTCGGTGTGTAGCCCTTGGGCGACCCAATTGTAACATCCATGCCCATCATCGTGCAGCCCTGCATAATCGAGTTACTAACATTGTTCGAGTCTCCAACATAGGTGATTTTGAGGCCTTCAAGACCTCCCTTGTGCTCCTCTATTGTCAACATGTCCGCCATAATCTGGCAAGGATGCAGAAAGTCAGAAAGACCGTTTATCACGGGCACAGTAGCATTCTTTGCTAGGTCAACAACTTCGCTATGAGCGAACACCCTCGCCATAATAACATCACAATATCTGCTGAGAACTTGGGCTGTATCACCTATTGTTTCGCCCCGCCCGAGTTGTGTTCCACTGGGTTGGAGGAAAAGAGCATGTCCACCCAGTTGAGTCATTCCTACTTCAAAGGAAACCCGCGTCCTTGTTGAGGACTTCATGAATATCATTGCCAAGGATTTGCCCTTAAGGATCTCATGTGGTTTTCCCTTCTTCTGTTTCTGCTTGAGATCATGAGCCGTATCCAGTATTTTACGAAGTTCTTGTGTTTCAAACTCTGACAAATCTATGAGATGTCGGCCATTTAGGCTCAATCAAACCACCTCTGGCTGCTATATGTAAACGTGAGCGGCATCAGAAGCCCTCGTAATAAAACTGTCCACTCACTCACCTTTCTGACATGAGCCTTTGTGCAAGCCACTCAGGGTCGAACTGCTGAAGGTCTTCGTAACCTTGGCCTACGCCCACGTAGACAATGGGCCGCCCGGTAATGAAAGCAACTGAGAGGGCAGCGCCCCCAGACGGATCTGCGTCAATTTTCGTGAGAATTGCTCCATCGATACCGATTGCATCGTTGAACTCCTTCGCTTGAGATAATGCATCGTTCCCTGCTAAAGCATCTCCCACGAAGATTTTGAGATCTGGCTCTGCAACGCGGGCCATCTTCTTCATCTCTTGTAGGAGGTTTTTGTTAGTCTGCATCCTTCCCGCGGAGTCAATGAGCACAATGTCAATGTGTTTAGCCTTTGCATGGGCAATTGCATCATATGCGACTGCCGCAGCATCTGAACCATAGTCGTGCTTGATAACCCTGATATCCAGTTTCTCAGCATGCTTCTCAAGCTGCTCAATACTTCCAGCCCGGTATGTATCTCCAGCGGCAATGACTACCGAGAACCCGTTCTCTTTGTATAGATGTGCCAGTTTCGCCAGTGTTGTTGTTTTCCCGGTTCCGTTGACACCTATGAAGAGAATTGTTGTTGTTTCACCTTCATCTCTTCTTTTCTTGGCGAATTCTAAAAGGTCTAGGGGGTATTCAGGTGTAAGAACTTCAATTACTGAATCGTGCACCGCAGAACGGAAGAGCTTTGTAAGGTTCTCCAAGCGCCCAGTTCTGGAACCGAGAATCTTTTCCTTTGTGAGTTCACAAATATATTCTGCTACTTCCACTGCTACATCATTCTGTATGAGGACCAGCTGTAGTTCCCATACTGCATCGGAGAGATTCTTGTCCGTAAGCTCCTTTGTAGTCGCCTTCGTAACAGCATTGTTAATGGCGCCACGGAGCTTGTCAAACACTCCACTACTCCTCCTTCTTTTGCATCCCCGCAGCCAATTGCTGGAACTGTGTACCCAATTTTGATGACCAGCCAAGTAGCTGCTGATACTCCTGAGC
>DAOWNS010000189.1 GCA_030642465.1 Candidatus Thorarchaeota archaeon
CCCCCCAGCATCAGGATTCTACTTCGCCTCGATGCCGCTTCTCTACCCGGTTGAGATTACTCCGTTTCAGACTGCATGGACATGGTATGCTCCTATTTTCTGGGTGAAAGGCTACTGGGATGATGATGACTGGTACGTTTTTACAGATATGAACCTGCATGCCCTTGCCCTCGTCGATGCATCAAATATCAATAGATACTACATCCAAGAAACCGGCGGCGCAATCTGGGGAGAAGACCTCGTTCGAACAACGCGGGAAGGCTTTGTGTCTCTGTTCGGGGCTACGTTCTCGGACAAATTCGAGCTGACTGCGAATGTTACCAGTACAACTACCTTTGTCAGCGAGGGAGACACGCATATACTCCTCGGCACCTCTAACTCATCCTACTTGTACGTTGAGGGTGCGAGAGAATGGATGAACCAGACTGACTGGTATGCGCTTCTCACAATCGAACCTGGCGACAACTTCACAGCCACAATCCAGATTGTAGGAGAACAGTATCGAATCGTGGCCTTTGTTAAAAACTAGATAGGGAGGGGGGATTGTTTCCCCTCTCTAAGGTCTTTGCTGCCATCAGTACGGATTGAAATCATTAGTCTAGCTGCGACCCGCCATCTTCTCACGCATTGCGCGGTACTTGTCCTTGATTGAAGACCAGATGCGCCCTCTTTTCGATTGGACTGCAGTCGTGTGCATTGGACACCTGTCGCCCAAGGGGCACTGATCCGTGAAGCCGCCGTGATCATGCATGGCATCAACAAGAGCAGTTTCCAACAATTCTTTCTCGAACGCATCCATTAGTTCGGAGGTCATGTAGGTCCAGTCAACATTTACAAAACGGTCGCCAGCGA
The DNA here is from genome assembly GCA_030642465.1 of Candidatus Thorarchaeota archaeon. GTDB lineage: Archaea > Asgardarchaeota > Thorarchaeia > Thorarchaeales > Thorarchaeaceae > WTCK01. Next base: position 853 of record DAOWNS010000189.1, read on the forward strand.
GTATTTTTGATACTTCACGATAGATATCCTCTGCTATATTCGGTGAGTCCTCCCCCAGGCCAATGACAACTGAATGACCAGTTGGTGTGGTTTTCGAGAATCTCATCTCAGTGGAACCCATCTTAACTGACTCAAGGCTTAAGCCGCCGCCCATCGTACTCGGCAGTGTTTCTAGAGCAGAAAGGAAACCGGTTAAGAGCTCAGGATTCTTGAACGCGGCTGTGCAGAAGCCTCCGTAACATTTGGAGTAAATCGGTAATCCAGATTGAGTGTAAACCATCAGATACTCGAGTGCGGGCATTATTGGAACCTCTTGCTTAGGATGTCACATGCAAGTTAACCGCTCGTGTCTTAAGAAACATATCATGCAGGCTTTAATGGAATACAGTTGATCCAAACTTGCCTTCTAGATCAGTCCAGATTTCAATTCCTTGAAGACCTCACGCTGGATGATGAATCTTAGAATCTCAGCGGTACCACCGCCTATTGTCATCAACCTTGCGTCTCTAAGGAATCGCTCAATTGGATAGTCAGTAGTATAACCCACGCCACCCAGTACTTGCAACGCATCGTTAGTAATCTCTACCGCAGCCTCAGTCGTGTACAGCTTGGCAATCGCTGCCTCTTTTGTAATCTTCATTCCTTTGTCGTACATCCGAGCTGCTGTTAACGTGAGTGCGCGCCCTGCCTCAAGCTTCATTGCCATGTTTGCAATCTTGAAACTGACGCCCTCGAACATCCTGATTTGCCGCCCGAACTGCTCGCGTTCAGTTGAGTATTTGACAGCAATCTCATAGGGAGTTCGACCGTACCCAATTGCTTCGCCTGCGATGGCAGTTCTTTCACTATCAAGTTCATCCATCATGATTTTGAATCCTTGCCCTAGCTCGCCGAGGACCATTCCAGGAGGCACACGCACATCTTCCATCTTCAACCATGATACTCTCGCAGACTTCATGCCAAGCAGGTCATGGTCCTGCACGACGCTGAAGCCATCGCTCTTTGTGTCAATAATGAATGCGGTCATGCCTTCTTTCGACTTGACCGATGGATCTGTTACCACAAATGCGCACATGTAGTCAGCTTGGCTGCCGTTTGTGATGAACCGCTTCTCCCCATTGATGACCCATTCATCGCCATCCTTTTCTGCCCTTGTCTTCATGGCTGCAACATCAGAGCCGACGTCTGGCTCAGTGATGCCGATGCAGCCGATTTTCTCTCCCGTAACAACTGGCTTCAGGTACTTCTCCTTCTGTTCTTTTGTCCCGAACTTTGTCAACGGCATACCGTACAAGGTGGTGGTTGCCATCCGGGCCATGTCAAGACCTCCGTTCGCAGCAGAGATTTCTTCAGCAACTATGACCTCATAGGAGAGACCTCGGTTAGTGCCACCAGCGTCTTTGTGATGATGTACTCCCATGTAGCCGGCTTTGCCAATCTTGCGAATCAGCTCACGGGGATATGGCCCTGCATCAAGCTCATCCGCTATCGGATAGATCTCCTTATCGCAGAACGCCTTCACTTCTTTGCGGAACTCAATCTCATCTTCGGTCCAGAGTACGTTGCTTAGGTATTCTGTCATCTACACAACCTAGGTGCTTCAGAGAATCATGTCCTTAAATCACTAACTGGATGCAGTTGGGAAGGGCTTATCGATGCAACTCATAACGCAGTGAATCAAGTGCCAGAAATGCGGTTGACAACTGGGCTGATTATATCAATGATGATTAAGCAGAAATCTACCCTCTTTATCCTCCTTCACGGAAACCTCCATGCCAATCTCAAGAGGAACTGAATCTGAGAGGTCACCAAGGCATAGCACAACGGCACTCTGCTCCAATTGAACAAGAGCTAGCACAAGAGGCGAGTTAAACCCCTCGGGCGGCATCTGAGAGACTGTGTAGCTGAGAATAGTGCCTTCGTTCTTGAGCTGAACTGGAATCATGTTTCCAGCAGACTTCCCGCAATAGGGGCATGTTGTTCTCGGTGGAACAATGGCTCTGTTACAGCCCATGCACTTCGAGGCATTGATTTCCATTTCAGACATCCACCAGAGTTGTGAACGGCTTCTTAGAAAAGAGTTCTGGACGAGTGCGAATGTATTGCACCTAATCGGCCTTGCGTGTCTTAAGGGTCCGAATAACAGGTTTCAAGTGCTTCTTCAGATAGGATCTGAACTTCGGATCTTCGGTAAGATAGATCGTGCTGCTGTTTTGGAGATTGTCGATGCCCCCCTCAACCTCAACTACTTCACCTAGTTCTTCGAGGTCACGTTTGAATATCCCCTCGATGGCATGGGGAGAGAAACCCTCCTTCCTAAAGACTGGAAAGATTTGGCCTTTCGTTCCACTACCTTTTAGCTTCAAGAGTGACAGCACAATTAGCCAGTGGTGCCATGCCAGCGTGTAGTTCTCCAAGAATCTCATTACTTCGTCGAGTGATTTGGGCATCTACAAAATCCTCCAATCTAGAATTATTACTTGCTAGCGCTATTCTTACTATCTGTTGTGTCGGATTTGTCCGTATCCTCTGACGTTGCCGCTAATTCGGACATGCTCAATGGACGAACACGATCCCCTTCAATTTCTACAAGACCTGCATCAACGAACTTCTGCAAATCCCTCTTCAGCAATACGGTTGGAATACCTAGGGCTTGTGAAAGGTGTGAGAGAGGAAGCCAAGTAAACTTCTTGTCCGCAATCATGAAATAGGCTCTGAAAGCCGGTTCATCCTCTGCAACCTGATAGAGATTCTCCCATCGAGCTTTCAGCTCATCTAGGTGTGCTTTCAATGATTCCAGCTCAGATTGGTCAGATTCCTTCGCACCTCGAAGAGCAGCTGATTCCTCTGTTATCGAACTCATCTGCGATTCTAGATTCGTGTTGTTCTCCCTTAGCGTCTGAATTTCAGATTTCAACGATTGGACAGTATCTTCTCTTTGCGCCAGTCGCTCCTTAGCCTTAGCAAGCTGTCCTTGTGCTTCAGATAGCTCAACAAGCTTCGTTTCATAATCCTGTGCGATTTCCTCGAATGAACCTTGCTTATCTAGAAGCTCTTTTTGCTGTTCCACCTGCGACTGCGTCTGACTGAGTTCGCCCTTCAGGGTGGAGATGGCCTGTTCATGTGTTTCATTCAAACGCTCTAGTTCGGCACGAGCCGTTCGCATTTGTTCAAGAACTTCAACGGACCGTTCCATCGTTTCGTTTCTCGACTTGACAAGGTCTTGAAGTTCGTTTGCTCTCTCTCTCCATCGTTTCAAATCTGCACGTGTGACATCAAGCTGTTTCTCATGCTCATTCAACGTGGCATACATTTGCACAATCTTGGCTTGAAGATTCCCTGTGGACTCACCTACGTTACGTGAAGCACCCTTGCCAGCCTTCATTACAATATCTTCAACTTCGCTACGACTTTCATTGATAGCGCCAAGAATCGGTAAAAGAAGGCCCTCGGTTGACATGCCCCTCCTCA
>DAOWNS010000100.1 GCA_030642465.1 Candidatus Thorarchaeota archaeon
CGAGTCCGCACGTACGATGCTACCTGGAGAGGAACATGCAGAGAGCCCTCGTCGATCGGGCCTGCTCGAGCAACTTGCACTGGAAGAATCTAAGGGATTAGGTGAAGAGAAGATTGACCTTGAGGCTCTTGGGGGTACATTCAGAATCCTAGGGCAAGTCAACAAGCTCTATATTGTCCTCACCACAGATGACGGCCTGGTTCTCGTTGACCAACATGCCGCACATGAGCGCATAATTTACGAGAAGCTCAGAGAGGAAGTCAACTCAAATCAAGTAGTGGTACAGGAGCTGCTACAACCCATTGTGCTCCGCCTTGGACCCAAGGATGCTGAAGCCATCCTCGAGCTAAAGGAAATGCTTGGTGAGCTCGGATATACAATTAGCCACTTCGGAGGTAACGAGGTTCTAGTTTCCACGTTGCCAGAGGTTCTTGGAAGACGAGCATCAGAGAATGAACTTATCGCCCTCGTGGACCGCATCATGGAGGTTGGCATCAAGAGCGCAAAGGAACAGTTCATGGATGAGCTGGTCAAGCTTACTGCCTGCCACTCCGCAATCCGTGCGGGACAGTATCTCAGCGCTGATGAGATCAGAGCATTGCTAACCGAGCTCAACAGGACCAAGAGCAAGTACAACTGTTGCCATGGCCGACCATCGATAATCAGGATAGGCAAGGATGAACTTGACAAGAGATTCGGCAGAACAGGGCCGGAAGCAATAGCTAGATACAACGCCCGGCTTCGAGGTCAAACCCAAGAATGAAACTAGGATGATATGAATCTGCTCTGGGACGGAAGCGAAAGCCTATCAAAAAAAAGAGGAAGGAGGGGATTAGGGTCCCCTTCTAGTCCTTCTCATACTTGAAACTGATCTTCACTCTGACTCGATAAGCAGTTACCTTGCCATCCTCGATTGTTACATCGAGCTGGTCAACCTCTGCAATCCGCAAGTCACGGATAGACTTGGACGCCTTCGCGACAACGTTGCCTATGGCGTCTTCCCAGCTCTTTTCACTTACTCCAACAAGTTCGATTCTCTTGTAGACACTTCCATCATCTGCCATCTTTCTGTCTCCACGTGTAATGATGGTAGACTGTGCGAGTTACTCAGTGAAAAGCGTGTTGGAGCGCTGAATTCTACTCTCGCAAACTCTTTCAAGACGTTATCATCAGATTTGTGCGAGTGATTCCATTTGTCAAAGAAGAAGACACGAATCTACTGGGCTAATGCGTTATTCTCTGAGGCAGATAGGGAGTTCAATGAAAAAAGTGCAACGATTCTCCGTGATGCGGGGTATTCTGTGTTTCTTCCACAAGAAACTCCCATGACATTTGAAACCGCACCAACAAATGAAGAAATCTTCAGGGTGGACACTGAAGAGATAGTTAAGGCTGACATCCTCGTCGCATGCATAGATCAGTTTCCTATCGACAGTGGAGTTGCTTGTGAAATAGGTGTGGCCTATGCTTCTGGAAAGCTGATAGTCGGTTTCTACACTGACATTCGGCGGCGCCGAGAAGGGTCCGGAAGAATGTACAAGAATCAATATGTTATGGGTGCAATCGAAGCTAGAGGTCAGATAGTTTCTGGCATGGATGAATTGCTACAAATCCTTGAACAAGGACTGACATGATATAACTCCTGGTTAATTCCCATTCAAGTGATACTCTACACAGACAGGCGTGAGTAACTAGACTTCATTGAAATCAGATGCTCCGTCTTTCCTTCATTCTTCATTTCGCCAAGCATCAACTAGTTGCATAGATTGATAGCTGTGGCAATAGTCGCCTTGCATATCTTTGCTAGGAAATCAAAGTCTAGCTTGTCGATAGTATCAGCACGGGTATGGTAGTAGGGGTAGCGGAAGTTCGCCGTATCAGTAATTAACAGAGCAGGGATATTCTCTCTCCAGAAAGGAGCATGGTCAGATCTAAGGATATCACGCATTGCATAAGCAGCTTGTTCGTAGCTGAAGTCAGCTTTTAGACACGCATACGGAAGTGCAATGGAACCATCTTGACACTGCTCACAAAAGGATGATGCAAGACTCTTTGAATTCCCATCAGCAATTACAGTGAGAAAATCGCCAACAGTCAGGTCTTCTTGAGTTCCAACGCTTTCAAACAATCGGGGGTCCAATTCGTTAGGAAACTTCTGAGAGTTCTTTTCCTTTGAAAAATAACCCATGGTATCAAGACACAAGACCCCAATGAGTTCCTTCTTGTCTATGATGGCTTGTTCAGCCCAGGCACTGCTCCCCATTAGAGCTGTACGTCCAGGCCAATTCGTATGAGTGAGGCCTTTGGCAAGCCGCTCGATCTCTCTAAGAAATGCGAGCTCGTTTTCCTGCAAATCGTCCATCAACTCAGAGATTACCTTCGAATAAGCTGTTTCAGCGTCAGTTCCAGAATTTACAAGCTTGGTGACAGATGCGCCCCACCGTTTCATTATCGCGGTTGTGTGCCAAGAAAGATACCGTCCTTGTTCATCCACCACACCATGAGACCGTGCGACCCTCGTCAATTGCTCACTTCTTGCGGGATTTCCTTCCTCCAGATTGAAGCTCACGAATCTGACATTTCCCTTAAGTCCAGCCTTGACTAGTATACGTGCTGCTTCAAGCATCACAGCAATCGCACTACCATTGTCGTTTGCGCCAGGGGCATGGCGTACTGTATCATAGTGTGAAACAATGAGGAGTTCTGGACCCTCTCCCTCACCAATGAACCCCTCCACATTTCTGAATGTGTAGTCAAACCCATCAACCTTGAACTCATGAACCCCTGTGGCTAATCCATAGGACTTGAGCTCGGACAGGATGTAATCTGCACACTCCTCGAGTTTCTCAGGGCTATACAACGGATGTTTTTCACCTTCAGTATTTAGAACGTGCTGGAAGATGTTCTCCGTTTCTACTTCATTCCAAAGAGGGCTCATACTACCACCTTGGATCGGTTTGGGGTTATCCTAGATAAAAATTCTCGCAAAATGATACTGAAAGCCGTTAAGGGCCAGTAAATTTCCGGACTTGAGTATCAGCCATGAGAGAAACATTCTCTCTCACCTTCTTCAATTTCACAAGCTTTGGTTCCGGATATAGCATGCACAGAATGAAAAAAGAGAGGAAAGGGAAGTCCTTTGCAGGAACCTCCCAGCAATAAGCTATTTCTTCTTCCTTGATTTCCTCTTGGAAGTTGAACCACGAGAACGTCGTCTACTAACCAACGCTACAATTACGATGAGAGCCAAAATAGCTCCGCCAATAATCAGAAGCGTTGTTGTGTCAAGTGGGGAGATTGGTACGGTTGTGGTAGGAGTAGTCGTCATGAACACTATCTCGTTTTGCCACAGCTCCACCGAATCCTTGTACGTTGAGTCGTCCTCATCACCGGTGCATGCATCGATTAGGTAGCCGTTATAGAGAGTTTGTCTGCTGCTACTATTTACCACAATAAGCGCGGTGCCATTCTGCACAGATGTGGTGCTTCCAGCTAGTGCAGTGAAACCACTCAAGACGGTTACAGCATCTCCATCATCAGCAAAGCTGTATCCCGATGTGAAGTTGGCGCTACTACGGTTATTCGGCTGAGTGAAGATTGGATGAGCTGCATCCCATATGTACATTGAAGGCGTTCCAGAGAGATCCGAAGAGTACTCTACTCCCAGCTTTGACCAAAGAGGATGAGTATCAGCGGCATCCATGTTCCAGTATGACATGAGCAGATTTCCACCTGCATCTACATACGCATAGAGTTCATCGAGCACACCTGATGGCAATCCGTAGTTCACCTCATTAACAATGAGAAGCTCCCACGACTTTGAATCCAGAAAGTCATCAATGTATGCACTTGTAGTGAGCAGCTGATATGGAAGGCCAAGATCGTTCATGGCTAGGCTGACAGGCTCTTTGTAGCCCCAAAAGACATTCAAATCAGTGAAGACCAGAATTTCTGCATCAGTTGCAGTCAGCCAATTAAAGGCATTTAATGCAAAACGGGCATTATACGCCTCAGGCATACGCGCATTGTCAAAAATGTTCATATCAGCAGAAAGGATTGCTCGTCCCTGGCCGAATTCCTGTCCTGCAACAACAGGATTCGCAGCATCAGTCCAAATGGTCACCGCATCTCCAATAACACTTAGGTAATTTCGATAACTTATGGACAAGGATATACAACCCTCAAGTGTGACATGTGTTCCTGGACTGACTGTTGCATCATTCATGACATCAGTTGTGCCAAGGCTCATGTCGAAGTTTTGAAGCATCATGTTGATGTTTATGTTACCAGGACCACCTAGCCCAGTTCTATCACCAAGAACTAGCAAACTTCCGCCTTCATTCACCCACGCCTCGACAGCAAGATATTCGGCAGTTGTATAGTTCAAGTCAGGCCATACAATGACAAGAACATCGTATTTTGCTAAGCGTGAAGCAGTTAAGTTTCCATCTGGAGATGGGTACAACTTATCGAATGTGTAAGTGTGATTGACAGCAAGGGAACGGAATTGGCCATAGCTATTGTCAATACTGTAAACAGTTGCCAGATCATCCCATGCATCCACAGCTAAGCGTGGTGAATGCGAAAGATCATAGACAATTCGCCCCTTTGGTCGTGGAATTAGCCATTCCACAGAATCAACAATTATGCTCCCGAAATCTGTGGGGATGGACGATCCATCGCCAGGCAGTTGCACAATGCGACCACCATAGTGAGAAAGATCTATAGCAAATGCGGTAACGAAATATGAGCTGGATACATTACTCAGCATTATTGCAGTGTCATACCAGATTGCATAATTTTCAAGTACACCAGTTGCGGTTGTTGCCCAATTTTCATCTCTCTCAGAAATTGTATCGTTAATGTAATGCTCCTTCATAGTTGGGTGTCGTGAAGACACATTTTGTGTATCAGACGGTAGATATAGCCAGTTGAGAACATATTGATCGGTAGTATGAGAAGGATCGATAATCCCCCCGTACCAAAGAAAGCTCATAGCTCCATTGAAACTCATGAGTCCTCCGCCGCCAAGCCAGAATTCCTTCACAAGATTGGCGATAGTAGGTCGAGGAACATTATTGACTAAAATGAAAACATCATAATCCGCAGTGATTAGTTCGTGATCAAGAATGTCAGCTTCTGTGAGCAAGTCAACTGTGTGACCAGCTCCTTCAAGCAGAGCTGTGATTTCAGCAAGATTGTTTGTTAAATTCACTGCAGCAGAAATCGTAGGTGCAGTAAGATTACTTTCATCATATATCGCTACTCTTGCATCCCGCGGTATCTGTGCGGGAACTGCTAGGGATTGTAGTGAAACATCGCTGTTCATTCCAACGAATGCAGCTGGAACAATGAACATACTAGTTAGGAAAATCGCTATTAGAATCATGGATGTGACGCGTGTCAAAGGCTCCACCTCTTCAATCCGTGCTCTCTCTCATTATATAAATACACTAGAAAAAGGGGCCCACCGTTTTTTCTGGCTTCTTTTAGCCTAGCTGCTCTCGTTTCAAATTGAAACCGCATATTATCATCAATATGTTTGAAGTTAGATTGTATTTATTACCTCGAAACACAATGGCACGTATTCAAACATTATGTTTGTTGAGGTTCGCGTCATGCCTAAGAAGGGAAAATCTAAGAGAAAGAGTGAAAGACCAACTGCATTGATTCTTTTGGTCCTAGTGCTCGCTGCTACGAACGTCGCGACATTGGCGTACTTCATGGTGCTAGATAATTCTGTACCTTTCGAAGACGTGCCATTGAGCATTGCCGACGTAACTGGGGATAACAATGAGAATCTCGTTGGGACAACAATATCGGTTACTGGCTACCTCGTTCGCGCAGCTGGGAATTTTCTGCTAGTAGCCAATCCGCTTTCGTTTTTCAACAACTCACTTGATAGTCGCAATCATATCATGCTAACTGTAGAGGTTCCAGAAACAATGGAAGACCATTTAGGATTCCAAATTACTGTGAAAGGGACCCTTGAAGTTTATGATCCCTCTGATGGTACTTCAGGAATGGGCGTTGATTCATTCTTCGATGTATATTCTGAAATTGCAGTTCCTGGAATATACGATGATGTCCAAATGGTACCATATCCAATGGTTGCGGATCCTCCTTGGGATTTTCTAGAGTATGATCCAACAGCAGAGAAATACGCAGTTCTCTATAGTGGTGGGATTAAACCCGGAAAGGATTACTACCGCTACTGGAATGACATCATCTACATGTATTTCATTCTCCAGATGCATGGGTATACATCAAACAACATCTACGTGATCTACAAGGATGGAGTCGGTGAAGATACCAATACACCTGTTGATTATCCAGCTACTCATGCTTCAATGGATACAGTCTTTGGAAAGCTAGAAGCGGAGATGGGATTCCGAGATACACTGTTCTTCTATACTACTAATCACGGTGGAGGTGGAGGGATAAGTGTGTGGAATCCGATGGATTCTGGAGGTGCACTTACTCATTCCCAAGTTTCGGATTGGCTTGATGCTATCACTTGCAACAATATGATTATAGTTATGGAGCAATGTGTATCAGGCAAATTCATTACACATCTTAGTGCTTCGGATAGAGTCATCATGACAGCCTGTATGGACAACGAAGGGTCAGCTGGGTGCGACACAGAAGGAAATTGGGATGAATTTGTCTACCACTTCATGTGCGCCCTCATTAGCTACTCATTCCACTCACCTCTCATGACAGTGGATGCAGACTACAATACTGATGGCCTAATTTCAATGAAGGAAGCCTTCATCTATGCAGGAATTAATGATAGTCGACCTGAAACTCCTTGGTACAATGATAATGGAAATGGGCAAGGATACCATGTGTGGCAAGCGGCTTATGCTCTACC
>DAOWNS010000360.1 GCA_030642465.1 Candidatus Thorarchaeota archaeon
ATCCCGATGTGGTTGCACTTGTGCGCAAGAACATCAAAGCTGAAACCTGCGTTATTGAGGGCGAAATTGTCGCCGTTGACCCGTCCACAGGGAAGATGCGCCCGTTCCAAGAACTCATGCGCAGAAGAAGAAAGACGAATATCGAAGCTATGAGCAAAGAAGTTCCGGTTGCATTATTTTTCTTTGATATCCTTTTTCTTAACGGTGAAGATGTGTCTTCGATTCCCATGTTGAAACGTCGAAAGCTCTTGGAGGAGATAGTCGCATCAGCTGATGGAGTATCCCTGACGACAGGGGAGCTCACTGAAGATCCAGAACGCCTTGATGCGATATTTATGGACGCCCACAACTTGGGATATGAAGGAGTAATCGCGAAAGCGGTTCACGAGAAATCAGGCTATCAAGCAGGGTCTCGAAGCTGGCTTTGGATTAAATTGAAGGCGTCCTACAAAGAAGGAATGTCTGACTCAGTTGATTTAGTCATCGTGGGGGCAATTCACGGTAGAGGGAAAAGGACTGGGCTTTATGGCGCGATACTCGCTTCCGCTTATGACGAAGAAACCGATACGTTTCCCACTGTTTGCAAGATTGGTACCGGGTTTACAGATGAGATGCTTGAGGAATTCAAGAGCCGCCTGGAAACCCACATATTGGAACAGCGGAACCCCAAGGTTCTCTCAAATGTCAAAGCTGATGTCTGGTTTGAACCCGTCGAGGTCATTGAGGTTCTTGGCGATGAGCTCACTGTAAGTCCAACACATCTGGCTGGAAAGGACCGAATGGGCTCCGGAGGTCTTGCCATACGTTTCCCGCGTTTCACGGGCAGGTGGAGAGAAGACAAGAGCGCCAAGCAAGCGACAACTGTAGGCGAACTGATTGAAAACTTCGAGCGCCAGAGGGGCTCATAGTTCGTAATGCACATGATAGGGGTTCTTCCGACAGTTTTACATGAGGACGAGATTGTAACGGGGTCAGTATCTGGAGGTCTTCCCTTGCACAGCATTCGTGTTAGCGATCAGAAGCTTCACTTCAGTTCATCACATTTTGTTCTTGGAAGCGATGGATGCGAGAATCTCCACGGTCACAACTACACTGTCGAGATAATCATTGAGGGCTCTCTCAACAAGTATGGAATGGTCATCGACTTTCGTGATGTGAAGAAGCAGGCTCTTGAGGTGTGCGAGCAACTTGACCATAAGGTGCTGCTACCGGGCAAGTCCCGCACGGTTCAAGTTCGCGAAGCCAATGATTCCGTTAATGTGAAGGTTGGCGACAAGAAGTATGTATTTCCTGTGGAGGATTGTGTAGTCTTACCAGCTACAGCGACAACTGCTGAACTGCTTGCAGAACACATCTATCGACATCTAGAATTCCCAGATGGCTACAGATTGAAGGTATGTGTTGGCGAGAACGTGGGAACCTTTGGCTGCTATGAGGACAGTCTTGGATGATCGGAATTTGAAGTGGTGAAGAACAATGGTTGTAGATACACAAGACGAACAACCGACGTATAACATCCAGCTCAACAAGGTTGGAGTAAGAAATCTGAAGACGTTCGTCATCATTGACAGAAGCGGTGTTAGGCACCACTTGATTCCGAAGGTCGAAATCACTATTGACCTCCCTGCCATGTACAAGGGCATTCACATGTCGCGATTGGTCGAAACTATGACTGAGGTAATTAGTGATGAATTCAGTGTCTACAAGTCGGTCGAAGAGGCTCATATACACTACTTAGAAGCCCTGGCCAAGAAACATAGCTTTGGCCGCAGCGAGATTAGGTTTGACTTCGAGTTCGGCTATGCCAGCAAAACACCCGTTTCGAAGAAGCGAACATGGGAAGTCTGCGAAGTTTCAGTGATTACAACGAAGGAAATGG
>DAOWNS010000330.1 GCA_030642465.1 Candidatus Thorarchaeota archaeon
CTTCAGAAATTGCACGTATCTGCGTGAAGTCGAGAACAATGTAACGAGGATTTCGTATCTCACGTACAATATGGAAAACGATATGACCATCTGGGAATTCACTGTCACCGGAGGCCCAAGGTTCGGCTACGTGGGCCTTACAGTTCTTTGGAGGGCCTCTCTCAGTCAATTGGGGTTTGATAGGTTTGAGTTTCAGTTTACCGGAGAACTTCTATATTGGCAAGGGGACCTTGATCGGCACTGTACCATTGCGGCTGATCGGGCCAAAGTAGGGTTTATTCTTGTTCCTCCGTTTCGATTACTCCACCCTGAAACTTTTCCAAACCCTGATGAAACCACTGACATCATCACTATGAATCCTGATGGTGCAAACCTTGACTCAAAATACTACAGGTGGAATAGTCGCGGGAATCAAATTCAGATGGTCTTTGAGAATACTGAACTAACAGGTGCTGGAGAGTCATTTACATTCGTAGTGGGAGCATTCTTTGGAGCAGGCTTCTCCATGGTGACCGGGAGCATCGGGGGCTTCTTCATTCGGTCGGTGGAGAAGAAAGAGGACAGCGAAGAACCTCCCTAGGAGTGTGTTGGACATATGAATCTCAAGAAGAAGGATGCCAATACAATATCAAGAACCTCGTTGCCGAAAAAAACCGAGGTTTAGAACCAAACTGCCTTTGGGGTGCTTTATCAATGAGTGGGGAAAGTGAGAGGCACGATAGCGATACACAAGTTCTGCATCTTCAAGTCGCCCTTTGTGGTGTTCTTTAGGCCAGCTCCAAACCAACCTACGGTAAACCATCTTGGATAGGAACTACAAGAACCAGATGTATGCGACTGAGATCACTGAAATTCCTAAGTCCTACTTCGAGCATGCCATGAAGCATCTTGGGAAGAAAGATACCAATCCGACGCATGTCAAGTTTGAGAGATTCCTAAGTTCTCTTTCACACACGGATGTCCCAACTGGATTCAGGATTCAAGGACTAAGTGGGAATGCTCGACTGTTTTTCGTGACAAGAGGTAATAGGTCGAACATGGAGGTCATCAAGAACAGCTTTGCAGCGCACTTTCCTGAGTTCGTGGTCCAGTCCTTGTCCGAAGTCGGGTGCCCTTTGGTGGCTGGACAAGCAAATGCTGCGCTATTGACCGGAGTTCCCCAACCAGCTGTCCAAGCATTGCAGGCTATGACAGAGCTTATGGTCAACTTCAAAGGTAATTCATTATACCAAGTCTGGATGGTTCCTGCGAGGCCAAGTAGGGCTAGGCGAATTCTTGCAAAGAGGCGCTACAGATCTGCTTTGGAGGGCTCCCAGAGGCAAAAAACGACTCAGACTTGGCTGGGGGGTCAAGAAATTGCGACACAAGCTGATGTGAACGCCAAGATGAGCATCAAGCATCTTGAGAGTAACTATGAGAGATCAATTTCGAATCGCATTCTGAAATGTCAAGTCACATTGGCATTCTGGGATCGACCGGATTCGGAAGAGAAACTGAGAACTGCTGTGAACGCATTGCTTGCAGCACTCTCATCCAGCCACAGAAACGCCAGGATGAAGGTTAGGTTTCTCTCTGGCAAGATTGCTCACCAAGTGATTCGAAAGACACTCATGCTAGAACGGAAGAGGATGACAACTGAACTGCTGCCAATAGAAGCGGCTTCATTGGTTGAGATTCCCAGTGTCGAAGTGGGGATAAGAGTAGGCAGCCCAGCATCATTTTCAACATCTGGCAGCATAGCAACACAACCGACATCAGAAACCATAGAATTCCAAGCTGGTCATATCGATCTCGGTCATGTATTCCGTCACAACACTGTTGACAAGTCACGAACGAAGCTCATCGAGATGGAGCAACTTAGACTCCACACAGCCATTGTAGGAATGTCAGGGTCCGGAAAGAGCACTACAAAGAACAGGATTGTCATCGACGCATGGAGGAACGGAATTCCAAGTCTGTTGATTGAGCCGGTGAAAACCGATGCACGCATTCTCATGGGTGCCATTCCTGAGATGCGCATTTTCACAGTGGGTCGGGAGGATGTGGCTCCCTACCGCCATAATCCGTTCCTGATTGACGCGAACGTGCCAGTTCAACTTCACATTGACTTGCTCTACTCATGTTTCTTGGCTGCATGGCCACTCTACGGTATTCTCGCCAACCATTTGCGCAAGGTGATAAATCGGACGTACAAACATAATGGATGGGATTTGCTCAGCAACCGTCCGGGAAAACCCATCACGCTGAACATGTTTCTAAAGGAAGCAGAAACCTATTCACGAAATCTCAGATATGGTGCGGAACTCAAGAAAGACTTCGAAGGCGCTATTGTA
>DAOWNS010000092.1 GCA_030642465.1 Candidatus Thorarchaeota archaeon
CCGGAGATTATCATCCAGGCGAATCTTAAAGGAATACACAGTCCTGGAGGGATGCTACGAGGCAATATACTTCTCAAAGCCGGACAACACAAAGTGCCCAAGGGTTCAAGATTACTTGTTCATTACAGGACAGATACAGGGGACAAGCACCTCATGGCAGAGGCCAATGCTTTGGAAGCTATGTCGCGTTCCCTCGAATTCGATTGGCAGATTCCATCAGCAGGTCCGGGAATGCTTGCGCAAAGAACTGCTTCTATCAAGGCATCGCTGGTTTCCAATGGAATGGAGATTGCATCGAGCGAATCTGACGGCTTCATAGTGGGCCATGTTGAGGTCAGAACCAACATAGATTCACTCAAGGCTCCGGACAGATCCCAAATAGGAGGCAAGGTTGCGGGTTGGCTCAGAATTAGACGCAACACGGAACAGGGAGAGCCCGCCACTTTAACTATGTCTTTGCGATTCGGAGATGATGATGAATGCATTGTCTTGAAGCAGGCGGTCAAGCAAAGCAGAAACCTGTCTTTTGCGTATGGACCATTCATCATACCTGAGCCGAGAATGAAGAATGTACCGTCAAGCGTCACTCTCGTAGCCAAGCTGGACTATGCAAATACTCAGATGGACTACAAGACAGCAGAAATATCGCTTGTAGCCATAGATGATACTAGACCTGCTGGTCTGAACTTCAGCGGAGTTCCAACATATGTTTCTCCTGATGATCAAGTTCATGCTGCGATTCATGTCACCAACTCATCTGCTGAATCTCTGAAAGGAATGCTATCGGTGGGTCTTGAGTCAGTAGGTGGGCTGGAGGAAGTATTCGGTCGAGAGATTGATCTAGATGCTGAGGAAACTCGCGTTTTCGCGATTCCTGTGAGAATACCCTTGAATGCGGAGATGAGCACCGCCCATCTGAAAGCAACCTTGCGGCTGGAAACTATGCTTCTGGAGAAAAGGCATAGATTCAAGGTAAAAGCAATCGAAGAACCACTTTTCCATGTGCGCTTCTCTATCAAGGATGACAGGGGTGAGGAGATACCTGGCCTTGTTCCGCGTGAAACGGATATCGTAATTGGGGTTCATGTGCAGGCCATTAAGCGAGATTGGGAAAACTTGACGGTTTCTCTACGGGTGATGTCTAAAAGAGAAGTAGTAAAGGAATTCCGACTGCCGGTCCCCAAATCTGAACTTGAGTTCAAGTCTAAGGTGCGCTGGACCACCCCTCATTTGGAAACCATAACAGGGTACTACTTGGATGCAACAATCATGCATGGAGAGATATCATTGCCTACACGCGCGGTCAAATGCGAAGAAAAGACCTTCGCCGTATACTAGCTTATCTTCCTCAAGGCGGAAGCCGTTTTGCGCAAATCCACGGTCCAATTTGCATGGAACTAGCAATTCTAGCGATTCGAACTTCGACGATTTTTGATACTCGTTGCAAAGGTATAATAGGAGCAGGACGAGCGCCTTGAGTTAGTCAGGCAATTTAACCATCATCTAATATATGCTCATAGAACAACCCACGATGAAGAATGATACAAGTCCCAAGTAACATGGAAAAGAATACAAAGACGTGAACCGGATGTTGTTGGAGTTGCTTTCACACCCAGTGGTTTCAGGCCTGATCGTGATGGGCTTCTTGGGGGTACTGACATACAAGGTTCGCTTTGTGGATATATCTGGTCTAATCGCTGCGTTCGTCGTAGGGTTTACAGTTTGGGCTGCAGGTGGACCCGCGTCCTTTGTGGTTCTTCTCTTCTTCTTCATCAGTGCTGGAATTGCAACAAAATACAAGTACAAAGCAAGGGCGAAGAAGGAACTTGCTCAGGAAGGCAAGGGTAGAAGAAACTGGAAGAATGTCCTCGGAAGCGGCATCATCCCAATGTTTTTCGCCATCGGCATGCAACTTGCGGCGCAATCAGTAATCCCCGTTGATCCATTCTGGATGTTTGGAGGCTTTGTGGGAGCGGTGGCCACAACTTCCGCTGACACTCTAGCGAGTGAAATCGGAGTTTTCAGCAAATCAAAACCAAGACTAATTACTAACCTAAGGAGAAAAGTGCCAGCAGGGACCATAGGCGCAGTTTCACTCCTGGGGGAGTTGGTTGCGGTCGCGGCTGGTGTGATAATAGGCTTGGTTGCCTTAGTCTTTGCAATGTTGAATCCGGCTATGGTGTATGTATCTTCTTTCGAGCAATTGCTGTTCATTTTTCCTCTCTCAGTGCTTACAGCATTCATCGGATGCAACCTTGACAGTCTCCTAGGTGCAATTGCACAGAACAGGTTCGTGTGTGAGATATGCGGCGCCATCACTGACAAGGAGTTTCACTGTGATTACGAAACTAAGTATGTAGGTGGGTACAAGCAGTTCACCAACATGCACGTGAACCTTGGCTCGTCTGGATTGGGAGCAACGCTAGGAATCATTCTTGGAGCCGGGCTTTTTATTTGGATACTCGGTGCTCTCTTCTTCTGGGTAGCAGTATCGTCCAACAATTGAATTGGACTCATCACCTTCAAATACTGGTTCTGTGTTGTATTCATTCTCGGCCATCCACCGGCCAATGTGTAGGAATGGTCTGAAAGTTCGAGAGGATTAGGAATGGCATCATTCACACGGTCAGTTGCATACCCGTGGGCACTTACGGGGGTCTTCGGTGCGGTTCATCTTGTAGTTACGATTATTCCCTACAGCTTGAGCATAGGCGGTGGTGGTGTAATCTCTTTCGGCTTGGTTTCTGGTCCGATTATCGGTTTCCTTCTTGGTCCATTCTTCGGAACAATTGCGGTATTGATAGGTTCGATGGCTGGCGGGTTCGTCAATCCAAGTATCGCCCTATTCGGCCTGCTAACCCCCTTGGCTCCGGCCACAGGCGCCTTCGTTGCAGGTTCGTTCCGTGTGAGAGGACCGAGAATCAAGTCTGTAGCACCAGTTTTTATCGTGTACGTCTTAGCATTTGTTTTCTTTATTTTCGGTCCAATCGGAATTTATGCTCTAGGGTTTCTATGGCTTCATTTCATCGCGTGCTTTCTTGTCTTGTTCTTCTTGGTGCCCGGTGTAGGTCGTCAGTTGAGCGATGCGCTGCACCTCGAACCAAACTCTAAGTACTTACAAAGTTTCTTTGCCATATGGTTGGTCAGCTTCATCGCAGTAATGGCGGACCATCTCGTTGGTTCCACAATCGCAAGTTACGTCTACTCGGCTGGCATGGATCCTGAAGCTCTTGCCCTGATCTTCATTGGAGTCGCATTCATCTACCCATGGGAACGCCTTCCTGCTTCGGTCATTACAGCAGTTGTGCTGTTCGTCACAAGCGTATCTCTTGCAAAGACATACTTCGACTTGCCAACTCTGCCAGGTATCCCCTCAGCTCCATTGGAAATTCCACCGGAAGAACTTGAGGAGTTGTCAGGATAGCAGTCTCCTTTCAAAGCATGAAGACGGTCAGGGCTTGAAACACGAGCCAACCAACGATTAGATTGCAGGATCGGATAACCCGACCCTCAACCTCCTTTTTCTTGGCTACGTTTTAGAATGAGCCAGATAATGGACAGACCGAATAGAAAGCCCAATACCGTTGTTATGCCCCATTCGATTTGGAATATCTCAGGGTTGATGACAGGTTCTCTTGGATAGACTGGGAAGGCGGCATAGGCAACGATATTCCATGCGAAGTGAAATCCAATAGGCACCCAGAGTCGCTCATGGGAGTAATAGTAACCTAGACTCAGCACTATACCCCCCACGAGGAGATTGAAAGTGAAAAGCGCAATCAGATGAAACGGGACGGACCCAAGAGGCACCCACCAAGAGAAATGAAGAAGCGCAAAAACTAGAGAACTAACCACTATGCCCTTATTCCGTCCCCAGAGCTCCGTCATTCGAGTCATCATATAACCACGATAGGCTAGCTCCTCCACGAAAGAAACTGGAATGGCGATAATAATCACTGAAAGCACAAGTTCTCCCGCAATCAACGAGGGGGATGCCACTTGACCTCCAAAGGCAAAAGCTATCAAGAAGACTAGAGCGGCTGCTGCACCTCCAGCAATCCCTCCAATGACTAGATGTGGCCATGTGTTTCTATCAGTTCCGAGGCCCAGCTCAGTAACAGAATTGCCTCCTTCCCACTTCACGAATTGAAGTGCTGCAAAGAACATGAGAGGGAATGTCATTAAGGACAATAGGCTAGCCACTGATTCGTACGCCTCGGTACCCAGAAAGGGTGCAGACAGCACGTGTGGCATTTCTACAATTAGAAGCATCAGAAGGGAATACAGGATGATTCTGGTTACTTTCTCAGCTCGTTCTTCAGACATCAGATTCGCCGTAAACGGCCTGACAGCTAATGCCTAAATCTCATCCGGTTGCAATATCCGAGTAATACGAAAATCTGCGCAAGCCAACTGAAACGCAATCGTCATCAATATGTATACAGCTAGCCAACTGATTTAAGTGGGCAACACCATTTCGAATTCTAAGGCTTGTGAGTACTGCCGCCATCCAACAAAGAATCATATTTAGTGGGGGCGTAAGTAATCCAAGGAGAGAAGTCTCTTGTCGAATGCTCGTAGGCTATTATTGGAGTTCGAAACGGAAGAGGTCGGCGTTCGGGCTAGCAAAAGTAAGAAGATGAGAAAAGCCCTCGTTCGAGCGTTCTCAGATCCTTCAGAAATTGTTAGAGAACGAGCTTTGATTGCAGCCATTGACCTAGGAGACCCAACTGTTGTCAAGGATATCAGGACGACTCTTGATGATAATAGCACGGATGTTCGCATCGCGGCAGCGCAGGCCCTTGCTTGGTACCGTCAACCAAGAACTATTCCGGCTTTGATTCATGGTCTGAAGGATTCAGACACTTGGGTGAGGTCACACTGTGCACTTGGCCTTTCCAAGATGCTACATGGACCGATATGGGCACGGATTCCTGGCGAGGACATAGATATCATTCATGCAGACTTTCCAGAAATGGATGAAGACGATATCAGGAAATTTCTCCGCAAGCTGGAGCTGTCCGAGGAAGCAGTTGACCAATTCGTTATGTGGAAGAGCGCAAAGTTTGATATCGAGATTGACGAGAGTATACTGACCAAAGAAATCGAAGGAAAGCCAATCATGCTTGCGGCTGCTATGACTGAAGCCGCAGAACCAGTGAGCGACTCTGGCCTCTCTGTGGAAGTAGAAGCAATCTTGAGCGAACTGCCTGATGAGGTCAGGGCATCATTACCTTCCGAGGATCTTCGCAGATTAACTCCCTCAACTGCTAGGGAACTTGTCACCTCACTAACCGCCAAGAAACCCAAGAAAAAGGCCGTTAGAGTCAAGCGGGTGAAGAGAGTACGAAAGAAGAAGAAAAAGCCTCTCGCGCGCGAGCAGCTCATTGAGAAGATACCATCCGAAGTTCGAGAAACCGTTTCTGAGGAAGTTCTCGAGTCACTAAGTACTGATGAGCTTGAGGCGCTAGTTGCTGCAACACCTGAAGTAGAGGCAGCTGAACCCGTTGTAGAGGAGCCCAAGAAAAAGAAACGGAAGAAGAAAGAGCCCGTTAAGGCAATTCCACCCGTCGATGAAGAGGCAGTCGAGGACCTGCGGTGGCAGCAATACACTGACAAATACGGTGAGGAAAAAGCCAACTTACTTATTTCGGTATCTCCAGAAATGCTAGAAGGTATCCCTCAGGCGCAGATTGCCGATATGGACATGGACACTCTCAAGAGCTTGGTTCAGGCATTGGAGCCTCGATAGGCGAGTGTTCATCCAGAGCCTCGAATCACAACGGCGAACTCACTTGCAAGTTTACCATACCATTCCAGCAGGTCACGCATATTGTCTACAAGACGATAGACTCCGTTCCCATACTGGGAGATGGCTAACATTAGTTCTTCATCGATTTCGCTGCGCTCTCCTAGTCCAATGCAATAGATAACCAAGTTAGTAGTTTCAATGAAGCGCTCCTTCAACACTTTCAGTGGCGGGGGTCCTGATGTTGTCATGCCATCAGTGAGCAAGATTAACATGGTCGGTTTTGTGGTGTCTCCAAAAGCCTCGAGAATCTCGTGTGCTTTAATCAATGCAGAGCCCATGTCGGTCAGGGTGCCACCTTCCTCAACCTTGTCTACTACATGAGTGCTGATTATTTGTAAGCCAAGTGTCTTTTCTCGGCCCGTGCATTCCACAAAAGGTTGAACTTCACCCGTGTCTGAGCTGAGAAACGTCATTTCACTCACTTCCTTCTCGAAAGTAATGACGCCAACCTTCTCACCATAACCCCGCCCAACCTTCTCGGCTAGGTACAGGAGGATGGCCATCGCAGCTGCTTCAGCACGACTAACCATACTACCATCTTCAAACCGGTCGAGGAATGCCTGAACTTCTGGGTTGTCACCCGCGAGGTCCTTCAAACCTTCCCGAGCATGCGCTATGTCCTGAACTGGAACATCTGTGGTCTTCATGGATCCACTTGTGTCAATGCATAGTATTGCATTGAAAGGTGTGGCGATGCCAACCGTCTTGAACTCATATCCTGTCTTTTCTCTCAACGCTTCGAAAGCAAGCTTTGCAAAGCTTTTCCCGGGCAACGAGGGCCTAACGCGTGTTATCTCTACCTTGGCATTCAGGTCGGGCCAATTAAATGACATCCCGGGATAGACTAGTCGACCATCAATAATTTTCTCAAGAGACTTCACCCTTTCAGCTGCACGAATAACCAGGTCATCTGTGTTAGCGTCTTCCGTAAGCGGCTTCAGACCGAACTCCACGTACTCGAGAGCGGTCATATCCTTATCGTAGAGCGTTACTTCAACCGTATCCGATTCCATAAGCAATGAAGCCTCCAGAATCAGTGTGTCGATCATAATTTGATCTGGAGAAACGTCATTGCTCTTCCTAATCTCTGCGGCGCCCCAAAATGCTGATTGCGCGTCTTCAAAAATAACGATGGATCCCATCTCTGCGTTCAAAGCTTTTGCAGTCTTAGGATGAAGATTGGCGTATCCTTTCAGGTCGCCACCGTCAACGATTTCGAGTTTCGCCTTTTTGGTGATGGCATTAGCCTCCGCTACAAGTTTCCCGCCCTCATTTTATAAAGAATTGTGAGGCCCCAAGGTCATCCAAGTAAGGACTCAATCGCAGATACGAACTCATTAGGGGTTGAAAACAGCTGTGCGTTACTTGTCAGGTCAGCTGAGAGAATGGTATTCTTCTTTTGTTGCGCCAACTCAGTGGAA
>DAOWNS010000378.1 GCA_030642465.1 Candidatus Thorarchaeota archaeon
CTCATATCCGGCGCGAAGACTGCTAAGCCTTTTTCCGCGAAATACTCACCAATGCCTTGCAAGTTTCCTCCGTGGCTACTTAGGCCATGTATCGCCACTAGCAGGGCACGAGGTATCTCGCTATTCGGAAGCCAAACATGCATGAACATTCTGGTTCCATCATATCCGATGTACTCACTCTCTTCATGCTTCATTTCAGACACTGTTCTTGCTTTTATTGGACTGCGCTAATTAATCTTGACGAAAAAAAGAGTAACGGAGGGCGTTGTGGTCCTGAGTCCACTCAACCCTCGATATGAACTAGAAACGCTGTGGTACGGGCTTATCACCGGAGTAATCGTAGAAGCCCTTCCGGGTCTTCCGACCCATCCATCCCGCGCGCACCATCTTCCTCAGTAGGGCTGGTGCTCTGTACTTGCTGTCCTTGAATTCATCTACGAAGTAGTCGCTTATGTACAACAGAGTGTCTAGACCCACGAAGTCTGCCAAGGTGAGCGGGCCCATCGGCCAGTTCAACCCAAGCTTGATTGAGAGGTCCATATCCTCAACTGTGGTGACTCCCTCTTGAATCGCGAATATTGCTTCATTGATTGCTGGAACTAGCAGGCGGTTCACTGCGAAGCCAGGTGCCTCATTAACAATCACGGTTTGCTTGTTCAGCTTCTTGGCGAGCTGCTTTATGACTTCGACAGATTCGTCATTCGTTGCAGCGCCTTTGATGATCTCTATTAGACCCATCACTGGAACTGGGTTGAAGAAATGACAACCCACGAACTTCTCAGGCCTCTTCGTTGCAGCAGCCATCTGTGTGATACTGATGCTCGATGTATTGGATGCCAAGTACGCTTCCTTGGGGGCCAGCTCGTCTACTTCATTCCACGTGTCGAGCTTTAGCTTAACAATTTCTGGAATTGCTTCGATGATGAGATCCGCGTCCTTCACGGCATCCTTCATCTCGAGAACCGGTCTAACTCTGCCAAGAACCGCATCAACCTCTTCCTGAGTGATTTTCCCCTTCTTGAGACCTCTTTCTAGGTTCTTCTTTATTGTGGCCATGCCACCGTCCAAGAACTTCTGTGCAATATCTCGCATCGTGACCTCGTAGCCGGCTTGTGCGCAGACTTGGGCGATTCCATTGCCCATTTGACCTGCTCCGAGAACTGCTATCTTCTTTATCTCCATCGTTATCAACCTCTCATTGATGGTTCGTATGTCATTGGTTCGCAAGACCGTCTGTAATATGTTTGACTGTCAGACGCCCCAAACATAGTCACAAGATGTGACCCTTTTCTGTGACCCTGAATTGTGGCTTCGCATTATATACTGATTCTGAGAGGATATCTTGTGAGATATAATGGCTCTAGCAACTAACAACCGGAACTCTTCAGTGCTCAAGCACAAGAATGACATGAAGATCCAGTCAACTGAAGCAATCAGCTTTGCATTCACCTACCGAAGGTAGAATTTGTAGAGGTGTCTGATTGATGATTGATTGGGTTTTGGCTCCAGACGATTACGCAGAATATGGTTTGGAGAGAAAACCTTTATATAGATTTATGTACAAGCCTTGGACTACAGAAAGGTTTGGCACACAAACTTA
>DAOWNS010000137.1 GCA_030642465.1 Candidatus Thorarchaeota archaeon
GAACGGAGAGAAGAGCTGTCATTTTTCTAACAGTCCAGTCTTTGATTTGGCTTCTTGGTTCTGGAAGTCTTTCCTTGACATCAGATGCTTTGGCTACTCGGTCTATTGAAGACAACACATTGATTCCCTTCAGCAACTTGTCAATCGGGGTATCTCTGCTCAGCCATATGCCATTCTTGAACGATACACTATCAATGAATTGCTGCAGTCTCTTCTGTGCGATTTGCATTGTGAATTCATCTATTCTCTCAGGAAAGAGGCATTGCTGGGCCGGATGAACATGCTCTAGTTCCCATGGAATAGCTCCCATCGGCGTTACGAACAACAGTATCATCTCATCCGGTCTTCGCTTCCTCGCTTCGTCTATGATAGTCGGGTCTGTGTCTGAGAAAGGACGACTTCCACGGCTCGGTATCATAACGAGAGTTTCTGTTTCTCTGTATGGATAACGGTCCATGAGCTTCTTGTGGAACCTGATTAGGGCAGGATGTCTAGTGGTTTCCGGACCTGTGTAAAATATCGAAGATCCATTGGCCACTGGAGCCATCTGCTCGATTTGGTCATAGGCGTCCATCAATACTTGCAGAGCTTCGTATAGCGCTGGATGACTTCTGGCCCGAGCCGAAGCTAGCTCAAACAGCTTTCCCTCGGATATTGCATTCCGCACTCTACGCATCTCAGCTGCAGTGATGTAGAGGTTATGTTTCATAAGAGCAAGGTCCTTCTCATCCTTGGAGAGCCCTTTCAATTCATCAACTGTAGTCGTGCTGCAGACCGGACACTCACACGGAAGTTCCCTGAGCTGTTCAAGATGCACTGTACCAGAAGGCAAGAGCATTCGTCCTGCCTCTGCGAACTTTGCATAGGACGCTGAATCGAAGAAATCGCAACCGAGAAGGGCCGCGATGGAGAAGAAGACGGGATGTCCACATCCGAAGAGATGAACGGGCCTGTCCACTGGCAAGTGCTTCTTGGATGCAAGAACGGCCCTAACAACGTCGGCATATCTGTAACGTTCCATCAAGGGCACGACACCGCCTATGGGGTGCACATCAAAGTCCATTGAAGCAAGCGCGCTCGCTGATTTCTCGCGAAGATCGGGGTACACACCTCCTTGAACCGTACCAGCAAGGAGCATTTCTCCCTTTTCACCAACTGACATTCGTGCGCGCTCAAGAGAGAGTTCCATATCCTGCTCGACTTTTGACCGCCCTACTTTGGGATCAGAGAAGACATCTAGTATGGTTCCTATGTCTGAGCCAATTTCCCGTTGGAACCTCACAATCTCAAGAGGGTCTATCTCCTCCTCTGGGAGTTCGTGGATGTACATTTGGAAGGTCCCTGAGTCCGTCATGATGGGGCTGTCGAAACCAAGCAGACCGTGCACTCCTTCATCCAACGCTTTCGCTTTGAATTTCTCCTTCGAATTGATGATGTAGGAGTTTGTGATGACCATCTGGAAACCGAATTCCTCAACAAGTGAGCTTGGCGAAATCACTGACTTGGCGGGATGTATAACAGGCATGAATAGCGGTGTAGTGACTTTTCCATGAGTGGTTGTGAAGACGCCTAGCCTAGAGAGACCATCCTTTGCCTTAATTTCGAATCTACTCATGTGCCTTCCCTCGATATTCACTTCGCATCTTCAATGAATCTTTTGCTTTGTGGAGTGCAATCGTACGGTTTAAGACCCTATCCTCTCTCGCATAGATAATGGATTCAGGAACTGCGCTCCTCGTGCAAAGGCGTCAATACACGGACCCTAATCTGCTGAGCGAGTTTGAAGCATTGGCCACCACTTCTGGACATGAGGTTGTTGGTACGTTTGACGTAGTCAGTCCTCCATCTGCTAGATTTGGAATCAGATCTGGGAAAGTAGAGGAGATTGGCACTTGGATAAAGATCAACAAACCGGACTTCGTGTTGTTTTCGCCCCAGTTGAAATCCAGTCAGATTTTTCGCCTGATGGAAGCATGGGGCGTTGAAGTCCGTGACAGAACACAGGTCATATTGCAGATTTTCGACAGGCATGCGAGAACGCAGCAGGCGAAATTGATGGTTGAACAGGCGCGATTGACCTATGAGCTTCCTTTTGAGCGGCATCAAATCAGGATGAGGCTTCAGAAAGAGCATACAGGGGACCGCCCTGTTGCTGAACAGGTTGGTGCGGGTGAAGATCTTCTCAATCTGAAAATCAAGGAGACCAGAAGGCGTGTATCAGCGATTGAAGCCAAATTAAAGAAAATAACAAAGGCTCAAAGTCTCAAGAGGAAGCGGAGAGTCCACATAGGCTTCTTGGAAGTAACGCTGGCCGGCTATACAAATGCTGGAAAGAGCACACTTCACGACGCTTTCACTGGGTCCGAAGCTAAGATAGCTGACGAGCTCTTCACTACTCTTTCCACCAAGGCGAGAGAATTGGGCATCCCGGGTCGACAGGTTGTTCTCTCAGACTCTGTGGGTTTCATCAGCGATTTGCCCCGTCCTCTTCTTCGGGCATTCAATACGACCTTATTGGAGCTCTCTAACGCCAGCACAATTATTCTAGTTGTTGATGGGTCTGACACTCCTCGAGAAATGATGCGCAAGCTGCACACATGCTTGGACACATTCATTGGCATCAAGGTCAATGATATCCCCCGGATAATCGCATTGAACAAGGTGGATTTGCTGAGCCCCGATGAGGTTACTGCCAGGATTGAAATCCTCGAAAAAGAAAATGGCACTATTATTCCAGTTTCGGGCTTGGAGGGGACGAATCTTGATGCTTTGCTTTCAGCAATAGATGCATCACTTCCCAAAATATATCGATACTCTATCGAATTCGATTACAATGACTCAACAATGTCGGTAGTTTCTTGGTTGCATGAGAATGGCTACGTTGAGAGCCAAGATTTCACCGGCACTAAAGCAGTGGTTCAAGCGATTCTAAACGATGTGGCACTCCAGAAGCTCTCAAAGCGGCTCCCTGAGGCACGCGTGCATCGTATTGAGCAAGATTAGCAACTGCCGGGAGAAAACAGTTTTTAGCAGTGCCAATACAAACGTTTCACGTTGCTTGGTGAGCCACATGATTGTCATGGATCTCAAATCATCGGAGGATATTCTCGAGATGTTAGACTCATTTGAGAAGATAGTCCTTTTTGGTGACTCCGGCTGCGCACAGATGTGTGATGTCGGGGGGATACTCCAGCTCGAGGATATGGAAGACTTCCTCACCGCCCATGGAAAGAAGGTGCTCGGATATATCTTCGTCGAGGGCGGCATGTGTGATGCAAATGCATTGAAACAAGAAATTGATGCAAACATGGAGATGATTGAGGAAGCAGATGCCTTTCTCGTCCAGGCATGTGGAGTTGCCACGCAAGCTGTTGTCGAGTTGCTTCCCGAGAAGGAAGCGTTTCCCGCAGTTGATTCGAAGTTCCTAGGGATAATGCCCGAACGTTATCACCACGACGAACGCTGCTCGATGTGTGGCGAGTGTGTTCTTCATCTTACTGGTGGAATCTGTCCGGTTTCGCGCTGTGCCAAGGGTCTCCTAAATGGGCCTTGCGGAGGGTCAATGGATGGAATGTGTGAGAGAGACCTCGAAACAGAATGTGTGTGGCAGCTCATCTATGACCGGTTGAAGAAGCTGGGTAAGCTGGACAATATCAAGAAGATATGGGAAATGAAGGATTGGAGCCTCGCGAGAGGTCCCCGGAGCATCATTCATGAAGAAACCTGATATGCGTCCTTTTTGACCTTCATACTCTCTCTAGCTGGCGCAATCCTATTATGTTGATTCGTCCATTAATCAACACAAGCTAGAGGGTGAGTTTTGGATATGAAATCGAAGAATTCTTTGAGCACATTTTTATTGGCGTTGACTGTTCTCCTATTGATTTCGGGCGCCACGCCTTTTCCAGTAATTGCTCAAGGAGAAACAACCCTAGAGCAAGGTCCGTACTTGGACGGAATTTTCTACGACATTATCCCGAATACTGCGACCTTGGTGCAAGCGATTCAAGATGATAATATTGACATTCTTCAGGCAAAACTGGATGATTCGATGCAGTTACTAGTGCTCGACGCGGCTGCCAATATCGAAATTGCCAAGTATGATCGGAATGGTTATGGCCAAATGGTTCTGAACACCGCCAAGTACCCGCTAAGCATAACTGCACTGCGAAGAGCAATCGCTTTTGCATATGACAAAAAGGCAATCTGTACGGACCTCTTTCAGGGTATGGCCACCCCCCAAGATTCTCCCATTCCACTGGCCAACCCGTACTGCATTGACGGGAATCTATCCTACAATTACTACGCGTCTGACATCGACTATGCAAACCAATTACTTGACGACGCAGGCTTTTTCATACCCGGGGGTGAAACCTATCGGCATGCCCCAAACGGGGACCCCTTCAACATTACTATTGAAGTATCAGATTACGGGGGGCTCTCGGTCGAAATTGGGGAGGCCTTCGAGTCAGCGATGCAGGCTCTTCATGTGGATGCAGTGTGCCAGCCCGGGGATGCTATCGAGATTCTAATTAAGCTCTACAATCACGAAGATTACGATATGGCGTTTTTTGGGAAGACCTTTGGTGACTTCGATGTTACATGGGTGGCTTACGATTTCTGGTCGGGATATGCAGACATGTATTCCTTCAACCTTGCGAATTTCGCAAATGCTACATTTGATGCGCATCGAGATGCCCTTCTGAACTCTCCCTACCATGATGAAGTCATGAATGCCCTGAATCAGATGCAGGAGATTCTGGTCTATGAGTGTCCAATCATAGTTTGCTACAACAACCTCGAGTTTGGAGCATACCGAACCGATAAATTCGAGGGGTTCGTTGATGACATTGTTGACAGCGTTCCTTGCTGGTGGACAAACTACCAAACGCGTTTGACGAGCTTACAAGGTGGTCCGTTTGGCGGCTGGCTCAAAATCGGTATTCCTGAGAGCATCGACACGTTCAACTTCATGGCGACCTCGTCAGAACATACAGCGCTCGCGCTCAGCAATATGTACGACAGCCTGATGCGTCGTAGTCCCACCGGCGAACTCATTCCTTGGCTTGCCGAATCTTTCATCACCGAAACCAATGATGACAATCCGGATGTTCCCGTTGGAAGAACCCGGTTTACATTCGAGCTGGTTGACATTGCCAAGTGGACTGACAACGCATCGATAACAGCTGAGGACGTTGCTTTCACTTTCAACTTCTACAAGGATGGATCAGGCAATTATTACATCACCATTGATACGGACCGATGTGATGGTTGTGGAGACTGTGTTATGGTTTGTTCAGAAGGTGTCTTTCAGATTGTTGATGAAGATCCCAATGATCCCATGCGTGATGAACCTGTTGCAGTTGTGTCCGAGATCATGAGGAAAAAAATAAAATATAGCTGTGCTAAGTGCAAGCCTGTAACGGATAGGCCACCTTTACCTTGTGTTATTGCCTGTAAAC
>DAOWNS010000294.1 GCA_030642465.1 Candidatus Thorarchaeota archaeon
CTCTTCCTCTCTTTTCTTTTTGTGATTCAGCTTAGCAGATGTGAATAGGCAGCTTAACATCATTCACTCAATTTGGGTCCTATTGTTCAAGAAGATACTCTCTACTCATCTTCTTCAACGAAATCAAACACCGGGGGAAAAGAGTTCCTAGTAACCTTGCTAACAAAAGGCTCTAACTTATCCCAACTTCGATGAAACCTCGATGGAAATGACCAAGGCCTGATCAACACCAATTCTTGAGGATTATCAGTAGCTCTGTAAGTAACAAGTGTATTCTCAGCAGCTTCTAGAATTGATTGCCGTTCTTCTTCATTCCACACTTGTTGTCTGAATGTGTAACTGTCTTCGAACCACTGGTAGAGTATTTCAGCTTCATCTATGAACACAGCTTTCATCACACGCCATGGCCAAAACGTAGACATCTGTTCCAGCTGTTCTCCTGCGCCATAGAAGTCAATGGCCATTCCTTCTCTGCAAAAGATGTAGTCTGGTCCTTTTTCCCTAAATTTTTTCTCGCGCGGCTCAGTGGAAGGACCCCTGTGAATCCAATCGTGCCACTTTACGCTTCGCCTTTCAAGAACCTCACAGTGGCTCACGACATGCCTGACTGCTGCAGCAGTTCCGTGGTGGGCTAGTCCCGGCAATGGCGGCATCTCGAGACGGTCTTTCAGGAGCTTCTGAACTTCACCTACTTCCTCAAGAGGCATGTAAGTCCAGATTTGGAAGTACTCCTCCTGAACCGATCTCAAGTAGAAGAATAGCATGCCTGCGGGGCCTATTGCTTTGTAGTCTTGGGGAATCTCTTCAAGCAGGGGCCAGGACTTGTCATCTTTGCAGTAGTTAACTTCGCAGCATTCGTACGACACGACATCCGACCATTCAACATCAAACACCGCTCGGTATGACCGTCCCTTTTTCTTTCTGGGTAGTATGAATCTTACTCCCTGTGGACCAATCTTGAGTTCGCCCCGCCCTTTGCTGTACGGGTCGATAGTCGTGAAATCAAATTCTTCAGTGTCGAATGTTTCGGGCATTGTTAAAGTATCACCATGAAATTCTTGCGGAAATGAACTGCGGCCAGCTGTCGACGGGCTCTCTAAGAGCTCGGTTTGAGCTACTCTTAAACCACTCGGTTCAAAGGCAACCCCCAATCGACAATGTTTAATTACCCTTAATCATTCGAGGCTTGTTAAAGAGGCCACTGAACAATGAGCAGCAAGTCGAAGAAATGGAAACAACCTGTTTCAGATCGTTTTGAGGATGTTGAGTTTAATCCATCTGGACTGGACTTGAAATGGAGTAAGAACCTCACCACTACAATCGATGCATACCGCATCTATAGATGCTATGACTTAGGCTCCATTGAGCGGGCTATAGGGAAAGGGGAAATGCCTCGAAGTTTCATTAAGCAATGGAGGATGGTCAGGTCAGTGCTCCACAAGTTCGCTGCGGTGACTCCGAAGATACCCAACATTCAGAAAATGATGATGCGACGACAAATCCTCCAGTTCAGTGCATTGATCATGGTAACCATAGGAGTTCCAGCTATTGTACTTACTTTCATACTCCGTCTTGATGATATTGCGTGGTTCACCTATCCGCTTGGCTTCTTTGCGGGAGGAATGTTTGCAGTGACCGCGCTGATTACTGCAGCGTATAATCGCAAGATTGCATGGACTATTTTCCACCACATTGAGGAGCACCCCGATCTTCTCAAAACCGAGAAGGCGCGTCTTCATGAATGGTCTCAGAAACTGATTAGATATACGGGCAGATTAATTCGAAAAGAGGGACTGGATTTGGACAAGAATCTCCTGAAGCTCTACAGCAACGACTATGATGGTGTAACCTTCGTCAAGGAACCATCGAGATTCAGGAAGCACTATGTGGCTAGGTACAATGCGTAGTCTTTGTCTGGACTCCGCAGTTCATTAATCTGTAACCAGTGACTCTATGGGCTTGTACTCTATATCAAAGCCAAAATGCTTTGGGCCAAGTACTTTCAGACCTTCCGGCCCCCTAAACGTGGAAATGGTTTCCATGCCAATGACACTCACCTTGTCACCAGGTTTGATGTCCGTGTTAGTTATTGGCTCTCCAGTCGTAGACTCGATGATTTCAATAATATCCGGACTTGCAACCCACGGTTTTCCATCCAACCAAGTCACGTGATTCTCATTTTTGAACCACACTTTGAGTTTGGAGCCAGGTTTGATGCCACTTCCCTTTATGAGGACTTCACCCCACATGTATCCATCCCGGTTCTCCCATTGCTTATCGACGACTTCGCCTCGGAAGAGAATCCACCCTCCCACTTTTTCAATTATCTTTTCAGCCGGGTCATCTCCAGACTCTCTGCATTCGCGTATCATCTTGCCCACTTGGTAGCTTTTTGTGAGCGTCCCTGGAATGATGGCTTCCTTGAAGTCAGTCCCTTGCACCGGAAATGAAACATTGCCTAGGCGACCCCACGCCACCTCGCTCAATGCCTTGGAGATGCGCTCTCCCATCTCGTAATTAGTCACATGAGGCACAACGTACTTGTTGCCGAACCAATCAACTAGAGCCATGGGTGCCATTGAGAAGCCCTTAATGCAGACGGTATTCTGGCATATTTCAGGCACTGCTCTTCCAGAGTAGTCACCATCCACGCAAGGGATTCCATGCTTGATTGCCGCATCAATTGGTGCCGGTGTATTGACCCCACCCAGCTCAAAAGGAGCAGCGGCTGCGAATTTCACTCCCATGTATTCTTCGAGTATCGCGAACCCTGTGGATAGTTCCTTCTCAAAATAGTCCCAAGGGTATCTCTTCCTTGCGGCTTCAATCTCTGGAGTTGGGGGTGCGATTGTCCC
>DAOWNS010000039.1 GCA_030642465.1 Candidatus Thorarchaeota archaeon
AGAGGGCGCAGACACTCAGGTGAAGGAGGTGGCCTGATGAAGGGCACAATAGTAATCAACGAACAGGTAGTTCCGAATGTAAAACGCCTTGTGCTTGAAGCGCCAGCCATCGCTCGTCGTGCTAAGCCGGGGCAATTTGTGATTCTGATTCCAGATGCGGAGGGTGAGAGAATTCCATTCACACTCTCCGATTGGGACGCCTCAGAAGGAACAATCACGATATTCTACCTAGAAGCAGGCGTTTCAACAATGAAACTCACTCGCTTGAAGCCGGGTGAAGCCGTCCATACCCTCGTGGGACCTCTGGGCAAACCCACAGAGATTGAAAAGTTTGGAACTGTTCTACTCGGGGGTGGATGCTATGGCCTTGGAGGAATCTACCCATTGGCCAGAGCATTCAAGGAAAAGGGGAACAAAGTCATTGCTCTTCTGGAGGCTCGCACATCCTACCTCATCTACAACGAGGACAAGATTAGAGAGGTGGCAGACGAAGTCATCATTGCCACTGCGGATGGCTCTCGTGGAGTGCGAGGCCATGTCTGGGAATCTATCAAGATCTTGGAGGAGAGGGGCGAGAATATCGACCACGCACACTTCGTTGGGTGCACGTACATGATGATGACTTCCTCTAATGCGACAGAGCCGGCCGGCATCCCTACAGTTGTTAGTCTCAATTCGCTCATGGTAGATGGGACGGGAATGTGCGGATGCTGCAGAGTTCTTGTAGGAGGCGAAACCAAATTCTCCTGCGTTGACGGGCCTGATTTCGATGGACATTTGGTGGATTGGGGCAATGTATTCGCCAGGGCAGGTGCCTACGTTGCTGAAGAGAATCTAGCATATCAGTTCCATCAAAGCAGGGCTGATGGAGCCATTAAAGAAGACGGATGCAAGAATTGCAGCAAGGAGGCGGTCTGATGGGCGGCAAGACTCTAACAGCAAAAGAGAGGATGGCAATCCCCAGAGCAAAGATGCCAGAGCAGAACCCTGCTGCACGTGCGGCCAATTTCGAAGAAGTTCCATTCGGATTGACACCTGAGCAAGCCATGCTGGAAGCTCAGAGATGCATAAGTTGTAGGAACATGCCATGCGTTGCTGGATGTCCTGTCGGCGTCCACATTCCTGAATTCATAGCACTTGTGGCTGAAGGCAAATTTGCAGAAGCAGCTAGGGAGATCAAGGAAACCAATGTTCTTCCTGCAGTCTGCGGTCGTGTCTGTCCCCAAGAGATTCAATGTGAGGGATCTTGCACATTGTGGAAACGCTTCGGAGGAGTTTCTATTGGTGCTCTAGAACGATTTGTTGCAGACTATGAAAGAAACAATAACTTAGTCAAAATCCCAAAGAAAGATCCATCTACCGGCAAGAAGGTTGCTGTTATCGGATCAGGACCATCAGGACTTACCGTTGCAGGAGACCTCATTCTCAAGGGGCACGAGGTCACAGTCTATGAAGCACTGCATGAAGCTGGAGGTGTTCTCATATACGGCATCCCGGAATTCAGGCTTCCGAAAGAGATAGTGAAGGCTGAAGTGGGTTACATGGAGAGCCTAGGTGTCAAGTTTGTGATGAACGTTGTTGTAGGACTGACTATGACCATTGACGAATTGTTTGATGAACTCGGGTACGATGCAGTCTACATTGGCGTTGGCGCAGGCCTTCCAAGATTCATGCGAATCGATGGCGAAGACATGAATGGTGTTTTCTCAGCGAACGAGTATCTTACCAGATCGAACCTAATGAAGGGGTATCTTTTCCCAGAATACGATTCACCACTTCCGCCAGGCAGGCGTGTCTGTGTTGTTGGTGGAGGAAATGTAGCAATGGACTCTGCACGAACTGCGAAACGTCTAGGAGCAGATGTCACCATTGTCTATCGCCGTGCAAGAGAACAACTACCGGCAAGAAGTGAGGAAGTTCATCACGCTGAAGAAGAGGGCATTGATTTCAAGTTGCTCTCAAACCCAGTCAGGCTCTTCGGAAAGAACGGCCGAGTTACTGGTATGGAGTGCATTCGGATGGAACTTGGAGAACCTGACGACAGTGGTCGTCGGCGGCCAATACCGATTGAGGGGGCTTTCTTCAAAATTGAGTGTGACCAGGTGATAATGGCAATTGGTTCCGGCGCCAATCCAGTCTTGACGAAAACCATGAAGGATCTGGAACTAAACAAGTGGGGATACATTGAGGTGGATGCGAACAATCGCACCAATATGCCAATGGTCTGGGCAGGCGGGGATATCGTGACAGGAGCAGCAACAGTAATCCTAGCCATGGGAGCTGGTCGAATCGCGGCCAACTCAATGCATGCGGAACTCATGGGATTGCCGCAACCAGGAACTGAAGAATCGTAGAGAATCGAAATCCACACCTAAATTGCGACCATCGATACGACTCAATGGTCACGTCACGCCACTAGTTTTATCAACGGATAGTAATTCCCCCACTCGGTCATACATATGTCACATCGACGCGGTCTAAGATTTGCAAAGACAACTTCCCCGATATGCGGGAGCAAGGAAGTCGCCAGGGATGATTCCAAGGGCGACCTTCTCTGCACCAACTGTGGCCACATAATGACTCGAAGGGATACCAGAGCGGTTGGCAAATATGAAGTCGCTCAACACTTGAAGCGAAATGGAAAGATGACATTCCCGATGTTGAGGGAGGTCACTGGTGCCTCTGATGACAAGCTCTTCGGAGTGATCGAGAACATGGAAAACATGGGCTTGATCCAAGACGTGGGTGGTAAGTACACGCTGACCAAACGCGGTCAACGCTGGTACAGGCAGAGACTCGGACAAGAATGGGGCTACTAGTGTCCTTCGGGACACCGCCTCGAGCTGCTAGTTGATACGCCGTTAACGAGATTGATGTCGTAAGTTACGTTTCTTTGCATGCACCTATCTCAACCGTTCATTGTAAATTGTACAAAGTTGGACACCGAAGTCTAGTACGTCCAGAAAACGGCACTGGACTACTCCGTGAGGACCCTTCTCAGGTGTGTCATATTCCTCAGAGATCAATGTCGTATTGGTCTATATGAAGCCCACAATAGAATTGTCCAGATACGTCTAACTTTGCAACATCCATTTGCAACCCTTAATATACCGTGAAAATTTCGTAATCATGGGGTCCGGATGCAAAGGGATCATACTCTCCCCCTCCTAACCACGCGAATACCTACTTTCCATTTTTCCTTCGCGTCCGGAGACCCTACCTTTTCTTCAACTCTAATCAGCTAGGATGACGAATTGACAGCATCATCATGCCGCGAAGTTATCAAGCACTTATCGGGTTTTATCCAACGAACGTGGTGTAACAAGATCCAAAACAAGAGATGTGCTCAATTCTTGGCCGAGAGTAGACTGCCCATGACCCATCTCCAACAAGCCTTACAAGCACGTGGTTATCTCGTCGCAGTCGCCGAACGATATCCAAAGCAGCTCTGATTCTCTTCGGATTCTCAACCAGATTGTAGACATGCCCATTGATAGTTTGCCACTTGTTGGCTTTCATAAACTCCGGTATCTGCTTTGCCTAATAACCTCGTTTGGTAGGACTGCCACACCAATTCACTTGCGGATTACGATGTTTGCACCGTCAATCCGAACATTCGGAAATTCATCTGATAGCTCGAGCAGCCAGTCCTCTAGTTCCTCGACGCTGCTGAAACGGAGTAACGTGGCCAAACGATTCATGGGCAGGGTTTCATACCGTCCCATTACCTTCCGAAGCTGCATCATCCTGAAAGCCGCAAGCTCAACTTTTTCTTCCTCAGTCCGCGGCGCGATATTATCAATCCATGGACTGCCCAGTGGAAAGTCCCACACAAAGATCGACCCCTCAAGAGTACCAGCAACAAGCTGGCGACCATCGCTACTCATCGCTAAGGAGTGCACATTATCTGTGTGATCAAGGGTCCTCAACAGAACACCTCCGTGCATTTGCCACACTCTGATTGTGCCATCATTAGCGCCTGTTACGAGGTGTCGTCCGTCGTGTGACACCCATAGCAGCAGGATTGCTGAGGTGTGACCGGACAATGTGTTTAGGAGCATTCCGGAGTCCACATCCCAGATATTCACATCGCCATCCTGGCCGCCTGAAATCATGAAACGAGATTCAGGTGTGAATACAAGTCGAGTTACATTCCCTTTGTGTCCGTGAAGTGTATGGAGCAGAGAGCCCGTATCGAGGTCTCGCAACCATAGAATGCCTGTTGGATCTCTGCCAAGTGCCCTCTTTGAGCCAGACGCAAGATGAGTCCCATCTGGACTGACAGCAATTGAATAGACTCCTGCGCCTTGTTCCCGGATGCGAACCATAGCTGAATGACCGATATCCCACACACGATCCTTGCCATCGTCCCCGCCAGTGATAATGTAGCAATCATCCGGGGTGATGGCGATTGCAAGGGTATGCAGTGAGTTTGGGCGGAGTGTATTCAAAGCAGTGCCAGCTTCAACGTCCCAGACACGCACTGCAGAATCCCTATCTGACACTGAGAAAATTCGGCGCCCATCCGAAGTCGCAGCCAGTCCGTAGACAGGGCCCTCGTGACCAACGAAAGTGTGCACTAGCTTGCCCGTCTGTATATCCCAGAGCCGGACCGTAGCGTCTTGACCCCCTGAAACCACATGACGCCCGTCCTGAGTCACAACCACCGACCAGATTGTGAACTCATGCCCTTCGAGCAAGACTGTAGGTTCGAGATTCCCTTCCACCAGTGATCACTCCTGTATTCTACTGGGTAGCAGCACGCCTTAAATCCCTATAAGTACGAGTATGCGCAAAGAAAAGTTTGTCGATTTTCTCGGAAATACGTTGGCAAACCCTGAAAGTTGTATTCCCCAGACAGCTCTACAACCTTCATCGAAGGCAATCCCATGTAGAGAAATAGTGGTGGACCGGGTGGGATTTGAACCCACGACCTTCTGGAGTTTTGATCTCCTGAGAGATCCAGAAGGATTGCAAACCAGACGATCTGCCGGGCTAATCTACCGGCCCACAGTTGCATCTATTTCCGTGCCAAGGGCGTTTTAACCCTTATGCTCTTGATACTCTTCGCGCACAACATCCAGCCAGAACGGGGCGCCCTTGAGAGTGGAAGCTTCTTCAATTGTAAGTTCCTTGTACTCCACCAGGGTCATATCTTCCGGGATAATGCCACTGACTCCAGCAGGATCTTCCATAATCAGTGTGAAATCAAAGTCCCCTGCAATGGCTTTGTCCATCTTATCGAGAACTTCTTGTCCTTTCTCCCTCTGCTCCTTGCTTTCAGCGAAGCTGATCGCTGTCACGACAACATCTCGAGTGCGTTGAAGTAGACCCTCGACGTTGGTGATGAATGACTCTGCGGTGGGACCGGGTTCGACATCAATGCCAAACTCCGGCATTCGGAAAGTGCCGGACCCAGATCTCACGACTCGCGCGTAGAGGAGCGTGGAATCGTTTACTTTGAGGGTCCATCTGCTTGGTGCTCTTTGCTCAGCCGAGAACACATCGTTATGATGAAAGTTGCATTTAGGGCACTCCATGGTGAACATGGCTAATTCGTTGAAGAAGGGTATACTGTAGAGAATCGACTTCATCTTCAGGTCGCCTTCACCACATGAGGGACACCTGAACTTGACGCCTTCTGGTTTGGACATGGAACCGCTTGTAAATCCGCGTGCTTATAGTCCTATGCTCGCAGGTGATGGGCTAACGGTAACTGGCCAGCGTGGAAAAGATACCACATAGCTATTTCTGCTGTTAAGAAGAGAAGATGAGGAACTAGAAGTCCGTAAAAGGGCTGTATCGCCGCAAATTGAGGAAGAGGAACAACACCCATGGAAATCAACAGCCTCTATGTCATCAAACGTGATACAGGACTTTGCATGTATCACAAGGATTTCCAGGAAGAGGTTTTCGACCCTCAACTTCTATCTTCATTTGTCATCGCCATGACTACATTTTTTGATGAAGTTACTCGATCCTCGAAACCTCAAGCAAGAGCGTTCGAAGGTGCCGATTACACTCTTATCGTTGAGTTTGGAGAATGGACAGTTGGAGCCGTGTCTGCTGACAAGGAATCACAGCGCCTCAGAGAGAAGCTGAAGAGGATTATATCCAGATTCGAGAACCAATTTAGCCTTCTAAGGTGGGTAGACCTTGATCTGGCTATTTACGCCAGATTCGAACGACATGTCATTGAAGAATTCATTCGTGATCGGATACACCCTGACAGCCACATTATAGTGAAGCCACACTGGGAGTTCTACACAAAGAATCCAGATGTGGTGTCGTTTCTTAGATTGGTGCCACAAATATGCACAGTTAAGGATGCCGCAAGTTTCTTGGAGATTCCGCTGGAGATTGCGCTCAACCTTACCGCTGAAGCACTGTGGGAGAAGGCAATCACTGTCAAAGCAGCCATAAGAGAGGATGACATCTATGAGGCAACTGCACTCACTGGCTCAAGAAAATCAACCGAGGTGGTTTCTCCGGAAGTAACCAGAGTCCTCTCTCAATTGGATGGTGAAACACCGCTCACAATTGCCGCTGAAAGAGTCAAGACGGCTGACCTCAAGCGATTTCTTGGGGACATAGCCGTATTGGCAGAGAAACACGAGGTTGAGCTTGTTTCTCCAGCTCAAGCCGTTGTGGTTCTGTTCTCGTCAGCGCTTCAAGAATTGATGGATAGATGTGCAACAATCTTGGGCCGAAGAGTTGTTCATCAAATGTTCTTTGATTCAAGAGAAACGCAAGCGCAGATCTATCCATGGCTTGCCTTCGTGGACTTTGATGAGAGTCTAGATGTGGAAGTGAAGAGCTCTCTCATGTCAGCCGCGGGCAAGCGAAGAATCACTCCTGAAATACTCAATGACGGGTTCAGGAATTTCCTTCACTCAATTATGAGAAACACACGTTCCTATGTGGGCGCCAAACCTGCTAACGTTATCCTAGATAGAACGCGGGAAGAGATGGGGAAGCAATTCCCCCGACGCTATTTGGACATAGAATGGGAATTACTGAATGTTTAGAGAGATGCTTCGCCAACACCAACAAGATTTACAAGTTAAGGACCGATTGAATCATTCCCCACGAAGAGCGTGGAGAGGACCACTCGAGTGACCATGTCGAAAACGCGCAGGGCATTGCCATTTCTCCTTGGCGGCATTCTAATCGCATCCATCTGGGTAGTGTTATGGTTCTTAGGCCTTGATGATGGCTTGCTTCTGATAGCGATTTACATCCCGCCATTTGCTGCATTAGTGTCAGGGATTATCGGTGTTGCGTACTTTGGTCAAGAGGGCTTCATGCGGGAAGATAGGTTCCATATGATGAACCTAATGGTGGCTCTTGCGTTGGTTGTGTTCGCAATAGCTGAAACTGCAACCGGTGTTATTGGTAGTAACGAAACCGGCTACTTGGCCATCATTTTGATGCAGCTTCCCGGACTGCTACTTGTGGCTCTTGGTGTAGCAAGCTACCTAAGAGCAATCACCGAAGTTTTGAATTACGGGAACGATAAAGCGATAGCAGGAGTCATAATCTGCATTCCATCTGGTTTCTCGGCTGTTGCTGCCATAATCATGGCAATTGCCGTACCCGGAGCATTGACAATTGAGTTTCTCGTCAACATCATAGTAATAGCAGGGATTGGAGCTCTTGTACTATCTCTTGGAATGCTAATGTTGATTTTTCGACAAGGGGAACTGGCAGCTCCTCTAAGTCTTGCATTCTCAGCAATGCTACTATACCTTATGAGAAACATTCTTTGGTGCTGCTTCGGTGTCACTTCTATCGAACCACTATTCCAAATTCTTGTCGTGGAGTCGTACATACTGCTGGGAGCATCTATCTCGGTAGCAAGAGGACTGCAGGACGGAAAGGCCGAAATTGTGACGAAGTAACTTCAGTGCTATTGGACTGAATTCATTCTAGTCATGATGTTGTCGCTGCATCCGCTTCCTGAGCTTTTCCCTCATCTCAGGAGGGATATCGGGATTATCGGACATCATCTTCCGCAGGGTTTCAGGAGGAATTCGTTCGAGCATCTTTTTCATAAGCTCGGGAGTTGGATCACCACTCTTAAGCATCTGCTTGAACATCTGTATTTCCTTTGAATCTGCTTCTTTGGTTGAGCGAGAAACCTCTTCACGAGCCACTTCTGCAACTTCTTCTGTCAATTCCTCAACGCCTTGATGGGCATAGTATGTGTCGTACAAAGCTTTGAAGACACCTCCACGAGCAAGCAACTCCTCGTGCGAACCCTCCTCTATGAGTTCTCCGTGATCAAAGACAAGAATGCGAGATGCATCTGCAATGGTCGTGAGCCGGTGCGCAATGACTACTGTTGTTCGGTTTGCGAAAAGCAATGCCTGTGCATCTTGAACCAACGCCTCGCTGTAGGCATCAAGCCGAGATGTGGCTTCGTCAAGAATCAATATGCGAGGGTTCGCCAACATCGTCCGAGCTATTGTAATCATCTGTCTTTGACCAGCGCTAAGGTTCTTCCCATTCTCTAGAACAAGTGTATCATAGCCGTCAGCCAAAACCTCAATGAATTCGTTTGCACCAAGAATCCTGCAAAGGTCACGGATTTCTTCGTCGGTTGCTTCAGGTCGACCATATCTGATGTTCTCCATGATGGAACCATCAAAGAGGTACGGTTCTTGAGGTATCAACGATACTGCATTGTGGAGAGATTCTAGAGTCACCTTGCAGAGGTCGTGGCTTCCAATGAGAACCCGTCCCTCTTGAGGATCATAGAACCTGTTGATCAAGGCAGCTAGAGTTGTTTTTCCGGCCCCGGTGTGCCCTACTACGGCCACCATCTCGCCCGGATTTATTTTAAAATCAACAGCCTTGAGCACGGGAGTATCAGGCACGTAAGAGAAAGTGATATTCTCAAATGTGATACCGTCGCTTTCGTCTGCTAGGATTTCGGCATCTGGTAAATCAGCTATAGCACGCTTAGCGTCGATGACATCCGAGATTCGATCCATTGCAGCGAGTGAGGCTTGGATTTGCGTACCCATCATGGCCAAACCAAGGAGCGGCCACATGAAGCGCCCAACGAGAATAATACCGAGAAAGACCTCACCGATAGTCATAACTGGAAGTGTGCCAACTGCAAGACTTCCACCTACAAAGAGAACTGCGGCAGCCGCAAATTGACCAATGGATCTAATAAGAGGTTGCATCAAACTCATCAGCATCATGAATCTCACACCGTGATGATAGGCCTTCTGATTGAGCTCACACATCTCCGCAGCTAATTCATCCTCGCGATTGAAAGCTTTAGCGATGTGAATTCCACCAAGGTCCTCTGCAATCTGACCTGAAACCTTGCCATAGGCTCTATGCGCGGCGAGCATAATCCTTTGACCGACAGTTCCAAAGAGGACCATTATGAATGCAACACCAGGCACCACAACCAATGCTGTCAGAGCTAGCGCGGAGGATGCAGACCACAGAAGATACAGTGAAGATACAATCATCAGAATTTGACTTGAGAAATCAATCATCACCTGAACACCGCTTGCCAAAGAAACTGTGTCAGAAGTGACTCTAGACGTCACATTCCCACTCTGCTCTGATTTGTGATAAGACAGGTCCGCACGAACAAGATGACTATAGACATCAGCTTGAATTCTCTGGACATAGCCCGCTTGCGCGCCTGCAAGAATCCATGTATTGATACCGGCCAGGATCCAAGATGTGATCTTGAGTAGTGCATAGAGAACAACCAGAAAGAGTAACGCATCAAAGGTGCCGGTTCCTCCGAACACCGTATCAATCCCCATTGTGAGAACAAGGGGATCGAACACCGCTACCAGAGTTGCCAGAATTGAGAATACAGCTCCTACTGCCATAACGCGTTTGAATGGTCCAAGATAGCCAAACATGCGCCCTAGAAGGACACGAATTGGACGACCACGCTTCTCACGTTTGCCGGATAAGGCTCTAGGACCACCATGTCCACGCATTCCCATTACTTAGCACCCCCTTTTTCTGACATGGCCCTGAGAAGTCGCCTAGCGCCCGGTAGACGCTCGAAGATGTGTCTATAGTGCTCGGAAGTCTTTAGGAGCTCATCGTGACATCCCGCGTCAACCAATTGGCCCTTATCAACGATAATCACCATGTCTGACTCCATGAGCGTGCGAAGCCGCTGTGTGACAGTGATGCTCGTTCGCCCAATCATGACCTCATCCAAAGCTTTCCTCATCAAGAACTCCGTCTGAGCATCAATTGCACTTGCCGAATCATCAAGCAACAGAATCTTTGGATCCCGAATTATCGCACGAGCGATTGCCAAACGTTGGCGCTGCCCTCCGCTCAGAGTCAGACCGCGCTCCCCCACCAAGGTGTCGTACCCGTCAGAAAGCGTGTCTATGAACTCATCTGCTTGAGCCCGCTTCGCAGCATCAATAATCTCATCATCTGTCGCATTGTTCCTTCCGAATGCTATGTTGTCCCGGACACTCATTCTAAACAGAAAGATATCTTGCTCAACGGAACCCACAATATCTCGAATAGTCGTAGTCGTTACATCTCGAAGGTTAACTCCACCCACGCGAACCTCACCCTCAGTGGGATCGTATAATCTTAGCAGCAGTTTGAGAATCGTGCTCTTGCCTCCACCGGGACCACCAAC